>NZ_JASLIX010000036.1:0-42766 GCF_030152715.1 Paenalcaligenes sp. | reverse complement strand
GGCACAGATAAAGACGTCAGACAACTGCTAGATCGCGTAGCACTTGCTCTGACCAGTGTGCTCATGCTGATCACGGCTTTAGGCATGATCGCTGCCCCTTGGGTCGTCAGTGCAATGGCCAGCGGTATGACTGCCGCCGATAAACAAACGGAATTTCACGCCGCTATCTGGATGACAAGGACTATGTTTCCTTACATCCTCTGTATGTCTTTAGTCGCCTTAGCCTCGGGGATTCTAAACACCTGGAGTCGTTTCGCCATACCGGCTTTTACTCCGATTCTGCTCAATATTTCCATGATATTGGCCAGTGTTTTTGCTGCACCTTATTTTGACCCTCCTATTTACGCTTTAGCCGTTGGCGTAATAATAGGTGGCATTGCTCAACTTAGTGTGCAATGGATGGCTTTGGCGCGCCTCGGGCTCATGCCACGGTATTCTTTTCGGGTGATACAAGCATGGACAGACCCATTAGTAAAGCGTGTGGTCAAACAAATGCTGCCAGCTATTCTAGGCGTCTCTGTAGCCCAAATCTCCCTATTAATTAACACAAACATTGCGACCTGGCTACAAGCCGGAAGTGTGACCTGGCTTTCTTTTGCTGATCGACTGATGGAGTTTCCTACTGCATTGCTAGGCGTGGCGCTAGGTACAGTATTACTCCCAAAGCTATCTGCAGCTTATGCTAAAAAACAGTATGAGCAATACCAGACTCTACTTGACTGGGGGCTGCGCTTAGTCATCATGCTAGGTATACCTGCAGCTCTTGGACTAGCTTTATTAGCAGATGGTCTGGTAGCCACGTTATTTCACTACGGTGCTTTTAATGCCGAGGACGTCGCGCAAACCAAGCTCGCCGTCATGGCTTATGCCGTGGGTTTGCTGGCCCTATTAGCCATTAAAATCCTAGCGCCAGCTTTTTATGCTCGCCAAGACATAAAAACCCCCGTGCGCATTGCTATTATGGTGTTAATCTTAACGCAGCTCTTTAATGTGATTTTTGTACCACGCTATGCGCACGCCGGCCTAGCCTTGTCGATTGGGCTTGGTGCCAGCATTAATGCACTATGCTTATTATATTTATTGCATAAACGCCACATTTACCGCCCCCAATCGGGCTGGTTGCGGTTTATACTACGACTTATCCCCGCGCTTGCCGTGATGACCTCTATCTTGCTTGTGGCAGACCATCATATCGATTGGGTCGCCCTAGCACACGTGCCGTGGCAACGTGCCTTATACCTCTTACTTACCGTCGGTATTTGCGCACTAAGCTACGGATTTATGCTTATTTTATTTGGCTTTAGACTGCGTGACTTTACAAAGGCGCGCCCCTAATATATAGTATTAGTCTTTGCCAATTAAACCTTTTACTTGATTTTTTAAATATGGCTAATTCAGCACAAGCACGTAAACGCGCCCGTCAAGCAGATGCGCGTAACAAACACAACGCAAGCATGCGCTCCATGATGCGTACATCCATCAAGCGCGTACGCCAAGCTATCGAAGCCGGTGACCAAGCCGCTGCGAACGAAGTCTTCAAAAAAGCTTCCAGCGTTATTGATCGCGTTGCCGACAAAAACATCATTCACAAAAACAAGGCTGCTCGCCACAAAAGCCGCCTAGCCTCCGCCATCAAGGCGATGGCTTCCTAAACCGGCTAGGTTTAATTGGCCGAGTCAGCTTGGATCACCTAGATCCATGACAAAAAGGGTGCTTAAAGCACCCTTTTTTAGTCCTAACACAGCAGATTAAAGCGCGTATACTAAAAAAGCCCATAGCGGGCTTTTAATACATAAACAAATAGTGCACTAATCCATATCCATTCCAGAAGTCTGCAGGTTATTGTCTTTAGCAAACCCACAAACAAACTTCCAAGCCAAAGGCTCTAATTCGCGCAGTTTAGGATCAACCACCACACAACGCACACCATCAATTAGTCTTGGCACCACATAAGGGGAATATGTAAACGGGCCACCAACAGAACCCTCGGGTCTAAATTGAGACATCACCCCCGCTAAGCGCTCTGCCCAATCACTAGGCCGAAAACGCTGTCCAGAAGTGGTTGTGCCATGTATTACAAGCTTTGCAGTCATAAAATTCCAATATTGACACCTGCCGCCAATACAATGTAGCGCTTGGTCTGGGTGATAACAAGCGCCTTGCGCTGACGACAAAATAACCTACTACCTACCGTAAAACACCACAAACACCATTGTATCCTATTTAGCGTCTGCCCATATAGTGAATCAATACGATCAACACAACCTATTATGACTAGGCGTAAATCGGACTTTGCTCTATTATATAAAATTGGCTAATTATTTTTTTGCTAAGGTTTAGTATGAACGCTACGGCGCCGATACGGCATTATTTACAATTTAACGACTTATCTAAAGACGAAACGCTTTATTTACTGGATCGCGCACGCCTTATTAAAGACCGTTTCAAGCGTTACGAGCCCCACCTAACCTTACACGACCGCACTCTTGCCATGGTCTTTGAAAAAGCCAGTACGCGCACCCGTGTATCTTTCGAAGCGGGCATGTACCAAATGGGGGGCTCTGTGATTCACCTCACAACCAATGACTCCCAACTGGGGCGCTCCGAGCCTATCGAAGACACGGCTCGCGTTATCTCACGCATGGTGGATATTGTCATGATCCGCACTTTTGGCCAAGAGCGCATTGAGCGTTTTGCCGAATACTCACGTGTTCCGGTCATTAATGGCCTCACTAACGAATACCACCCTTGTCAAATTCTGGCCGACATTTTCACCTACATGGAACACCACGGCTCCATCGAGGGTAAAACAGTAGCGTGGATTGGTGATGGCAACAACATGGCGTACACCTGGTTGCAAGCCGCACAGATGCTAGGGTTCAAACTACACATCTCTAGCCCCGAGGGCTACCGGCTCGACCCAGCACTCATTGGCAACCCGGATGCCACTGTACTACAAGCGTTCGATGACCCCATGGAAGCCTGCAAAGGCGCCCATCTTGTTACTACCGACGTATGGACCAGCATGGGCTTCGAGGACGAAAACGAGGCGCGTCGCCAAGCCTTTGCTAATTGGTGTGTTAACGAAGCCATGATGGCAGTTGCTGACCCTAACGCCCTCTTTATGCACTGCTTGCCTGCCCACCGTGGCGAAGAGGTCACCGCCGAAGTCATTGATGGCCCCCAAAGTGTGGTTTGGGACGAAGCAGAAAATCGTATGCACGTACAAAAAGCCCTGATGGAATTTCTTCTCTTAGGTAAGCTTGATACCTAACATCCACTGACTGCCCTCTACCCCATCAGCATTCGCTCTTGGGGTATTTTTTCGCTTAATATCCAGTTAAGCAGCTAAGACATACCTCTTTTTAGGCGGGTAATTATGTTCGCTACCTTTTTCCTTATATTGCCTGATTTTTTATTAATGGCATTAGGGCTACTTTTATTACGGTGGCGCTTTTTACCCCTATCATTTTTTAATGGTGCCGAAAAGCTGGTTTATTACGTCTTATTCCCTGCTTTGTTATTTTCATCCATGGCCAAAAGCCATTTGAGTCTTACACAAATTTCCACACTAGGAGTAGGCACCGCACTCGTTATACTTATAGGCGCTGCCTTGGCTTGGCTCGCTCTACCGGCGCTTAAACCCAACCGACTGCAACATGCCTCTACCACACAATGCGCCTATCGATTTAATTCCTATTTGGCTTTTTCTATTGCGGGAGCACTAGGAGGAGAGCCCGCACTCAGTGCTATGGCGGTCATTGCCGTGGTGGCGGTGCCTTTAGGCAACCTATTGGCTGTCTCAAGTTTGGCCAACCATCAATCCAGCCAATTTTTGAAATTATTAGCGAAAAATCCTCTTATTATAGGAACGCTAAGTGGGTTACTTTGGAATCTTATGGGGTTGCCTCTGCCCGCTGTGCTCGATGTTACCCTATCCCGCTTAGGTGCAAGTGCCCTCGCCATGGGGTTGATTTGTGTAGGTGCTTCTTTTTCCTTACACGCCCTACAGGGAGCGCAACAGGTAGTTGGCTGGATGGTTACTGTAAAATTAATCGCCTGTCCCCTAGCCGCTCTGCTGGTAAACGCGCTTATACCTTTAAACCCCCTAGAACAACAAATGCTGCTCCTTTTTGCCAGCCTGCCAACGGCCTCTACAACCTATGTGCTGGCTGTACGTATGGGGGGAGATGGACGTTTGGTTGCCCTAACGATGTCGCTGTGTACTCTATTGGCAGCTTTTACGATGCCCTTATGGCTACTCATCCAATATTAATGCATTTAAAAACCAAAAAGCCGCCTATTAAGGCGGCTTTTTATGAAACAATAATTTCTTATTTCTGGTTTTTTAATTGAGGAATAGCTGCCCCTTCGGCAGGTGCTAATAAGCCAGCCTGCGTATAAGTAAAGAGCTTATCACGTGTATCAATAATATCCAGATTACGCATGGTAAGCTGCCCAATACGATCACGTGGGGTGAAGGTATCATCCCCTTCTTTTTCCATCGTGAGGCGCTCTGGGCGATAGGTTAAGTTAGCCGATTCAGTATTTAAAATTGAATAGTCATTACCACGGCGTAGCTCTAGAGTGACTTCGCCAGTAATAGCACGTGCGACCCAACGCTGAGCGGTCTCACGCAGCATAATAGCCTGCGGATCAAACCAGCGCCCCTGATACAACAAACGCCCCAGACGCAGGCCATTAATACGATATTGCTCAATGGTGTCCTCGTTATGAATCCCAGACACTAGACGCTCGTATGCAATATGCAACAAAGCCATCCCGGGAGCTTCGTAAATACCGCGGCTCTTTGCTTCGATAATACGGTTTTCGATTTGATCGCTCATTCCCAAACCATGGCGTCCACCGATGCGGTTTGCCTCAAGCATGAGCTCAACTTGATCAGGATATTCAACCCCATTTAGCGCAACAGGAACCCCTTCTTCGAAGCGAACTGTGACGGTTTCTTTTTCGATTTGGACATCATCACGCCAAAAAGCTACCCCCATAATCGGCTGCACAATATGCATGCCAGTATTTAAAAACTCAAGGTCTTTGGCTTCGTGTGTTGCTCCTAGCATATTGGAGTCCGTGGAATAAGCTTTTTCAGCGGACATTTTATAGTCAAAGCCGTATTTCTCCATGTACTCAGACATTTCGGCACGCCCGCCGAGCTCGTCGATGAACATCTGATCTAGCCACGGTTTATAGATTTTGAGCTGGGGGTTTGTGAGCAAGCCATAGCGGTAAAAACGCTCAATGTCATTGCCTTTATATGTGCTGCCATCGCCCCAAATATGAACGTCGTCCTCTTTCATGGCCGCCACGAGCATGGTTCCCGTTACCGCACGACCAATAGGCGTCGTATTAAAGTAGGTCACCCCAGCCGTTGTAATATGGAACGCACCACACTGTAAAGCCGCAATACCCTCTGCAGCAAGCTGCTGGCGACAATCGATTAAACGGGCTTTTTCTGCCCCGTACTCTAACGCTTTTTTAGGAATGGCATCGTAATCGGACTCGTCTGGCTGACCCAAGTTTGCCGTGTATGCATACGGAATAGAACCTTTGTTGCGCATCCATAAAATCGCGGCACTGGTGTCCAAGCCACCAGAAAAAGCAATACCAACCTTTTGGTTGACTGGAATATTTTCTAGAATAGTCGTCGTCATAATGAGTCCAAATACACAATGTAAAAATAATAGGTCTATTATATCGCTCATTACAAAGGCTTTCAGCAAAGAATGTTATGCTAAGGCTTTACATTAACGATTCATCATGTCTCACATTCATATTGCCGCGGCCATTATTACTGATGCCAATCAAAAAATGCTACTCGTTCGTAAAAAAAACACCCAACGTTTTATGCAAGCAGGTGGCAAAATTGAAGCTGGAGAAACGCCATTGCAAGCACTATTACGAGAACTAGACGAAGAGTTACAAATCCAACCAGACCCACAACAGATAATTTATCATGGCGAATTTCATGCTCCCGCTGCCAATGAGCCAAATCACACCGTACATGCCCATATTTATCAGTTAACATGGCATAATTCTATTCATATTGCAGCGGAAATCGAAGAAGCACGCTGGGAAGATCCACGTCAAGCCCACTTGCTCCCTTTGGCTCCGCTCACCGAGCATTTTATTCTTCCATTATTGATGTAGGCTCCACTGAGCATGACCACACATATTACCCAAACCACACACTGCTTTACCTTACAACAACTGCGCGCTGCAACTCAGGCGGGTGGCGTAGCAGGTGTGTCGCTAAAGGGCCAAGGTAATGGTTTTTTCATCCAAATCCAGCTTCGTACCGGCCAGCATGCTGTTCTTGTCACGGCTCGCAGTCGCTCACCACGTATGTTCAAAAACCCCGCGCAAGCGTTTGGGGTATTACGCCGTGTCGGCATTGTCACCGGCAGCTTTGATGTCACCCATTATGCACCCGAGCAACAAAGCCATAGCGACAAACCCGTGAAAAAAGCAGCCAAAAAAACAGCGAGCAAAGTCAGCAAAGCAAAAAAAGCAGCGGCACAAGCAGCCCCTGCTCCTACTGAAACCGACCTACCCGCACACGACCCCTCTCCGCTGGATAAAGCCAAGGCACAGATCAATGATCCTCAGCAGCCCTCTTTAGCCGATCCCTCCATTCAAATCGACGAAGAGCAAGCTAAAAAGCTTCTTGAGGAGCAAGCCCCATTGGTTGGGGTACAGCAGAGCTTAATTTAAGCGCCAACAAAAAATGCCTGCATTAAGCAGGCATTTTTTTGCGCAATACTGTTTTAAGACTCCACCGCTCGGGCTCGCTGCTTAAGTCGCTTAAAGGCGACAAATGCCAGCATCGCAAACACCGCTGTCATGCATACTGCACTAATAGGACGTGTCAAAAACACAGTCATATCCCCCCGCGATAAGAGTAATGCACGCCGGAAGTTTTCTTCCATCATCGGACCAAGCACAAATCCTAATAACAAAGGAGCGGGCTCAAAACCCATGCGCGCCGCAACAAAACCAAATAAACCAATAATCAATACAATACCGACATCAAATAGGTTATTGTTCGCGCTATAGACACCAATACAAATAAAGAACAAAACGGCCGGGTAAATCAGACGATACGGCACAGAAAGCAGCTTTACCCACATCCCCACCAAAGGGATATTTAAAAAGAGCAAAAGCAAATTACCAATCCAAAAACTAGCAATTAACCCCCAAAATACAGTAGGGTGCTCTACCATTAGCTGTGGGCCTGGCTGAATATTATGAATCATCATCGCCCCCAGCATCAGCGCCATCACGGCATCACCAGGGATACCTAGACTTAGCGTAGGGATAAAAGCCGTTTGTGCTGCGGAACTATTCGCTGATTCGGGGCCCGCAACCCCCTCTATCGCCCCTTTTCCAAAGCGTTTAGGCTCACGACTAAATCGTTTTTCCACAGCATAAGACATAAAAGAAGCGATGGAACCACCCGTACCCGGTAGTACACCAAAAAAAGCGCCAATCCCCGCACCACGCCCTATGGCCGGTGCAGACTGTTTGAATTCGCCTTTTTGTAGACGCATGGCTCGCCAACCAATTTTTGAGCTGGAAACCGCTGTGCCCGTGCCCAGTTGATTTGCATGAGACAACACATCCGCAATACCAAATAGCCCCATTGCCACCGCTACAACCACCAAACCGTCTTGCAGCTCAGGAATACCAAAGGTAAAGCGGGCTACACCCGTATTAATATCAGTGCCCACCACCCCCATGATCAAACCCACCAACACCATGGCAATACCTTTTAAGGGGGCCCCTGTGGTAAGCGTGGACGCAGCCAATAAGCCTAACAACATTAAGGAGAAGTATTCAGCAGGACCAAATTTAAAGGAAAGCTCTACTAATAGCGGTCCAAACGCCATCATGAGAATAATCCCGATGGTAGCCCCGATAAAAGAAGCAATCATTGCCATCAATAAAGCAGAACCTGCTCGCCCCTGCTTTGCCATAGGATGACCATCCAAACACACTACGGCATGGGTAGGTGTGCCCGGAAGGTTGAGCAAAATTGTCGTGGTGGCGCCCCCATAGCTTGTACCGTAATACAGCCCCGCTAACATCATAAGCGCCCCAGCGGGGTCTAAGCCATAGGTGATAGGCAATAACATAGATATGGCGGCCAGGGCACCAATGCCCGGCAAGACGCCAATCAAGTTACCAATAAAGACCCCTATAAAGGAGTAAAACAAATTATGCAGCGACAGCGCTGTTTGAAAACCAAGAATAATGTTATCTAACATGGATCAACCCCAGCGCAGGAGAGGAAACTGCATTTGCAATGCATAATAAAATACAATGATCGCCATCAGGGTCAGTACCACGGCAACCACAAGCGCCGTTTTCCATGTATTTTTCTGATCTGCTAGTGTCGCTACAAAAGCCAATACAAAGGTCGCAGGAATCAGCCCGCCGTATTGTCCTAAGGCAATAAACAATAAAATAGATGCCACAACCAAAAACCAAGCCCTAAACTGGGGCACAAAAGAGGTCGTGACAGACTGCGGTTCTGGCGGGCTCAGCGCAATCAGTAAGGCAACCAACATCAACCCTGCTCCTAAGAGCAATGGAAAATAGCCCGGCCCCATACGCGCCAAAGAGCCTATTTGATAATTTAAACTGCCCAAAACGGTTGCCATGCCTATAAACAGCATGAGGAGCGCGGGCGGCAGCTCCTTTTTATTGATGCCAAACTTCATCGCCAAAAGAGGGTTCCAAATAAGGGGAAAAAATCAAAAACAGCCCCAATGAACTAAAAAGCTATCATTATATCGGGCTGTTTAGGATTCTAGTAGTGTAAACCGTTCTACAGGATAACAAAAATAATTTTCCCGCTGAATATGGCGACGGTTATATATCAAGAGGCCGCTGCTGGCGTTGTAGGGCTTAATGCACTAAGCAAATAAGCCATCAGCTCTTTTACGGGAGCAATCGCTTTACCTAAAGGTAAAATCTCTGAGCCCCGAAAAAATAGCCCTCGGGCGATATCGCCTGCCAAGGCATAGGCCAGCTGTCGATCAATGCAAAACTGACCGCTTTTGGCGACTCCATCGCGTAAACCACAAAATGCCAAGCAATCAAAACCTTCTGAACAGTCACGTGCCTTGGCAACCTCTTGTAGTTTATTCTCTTTATGCAAATAAGCCTCTAACCATGGGGTACGCACCGCACGCGCCGGTAAGCCAGCCACACTCATAAAGGTCACGATGTCTTCTGGCTCGGCTTCGACCAAGACTTTTTTGAAATTGTCATGCGCATCGCCTTCGTGCGTTACCGCAAATGCACTACCTAGTTGCACAGCGCTTGCCCCTGCATCGAGCAACGCCTGCACTTGCTTAGGCTGGTGTATGCCCCCAGCAACAATTAAAGGAATAGGTGCAATGCCTAATTTTTCAAAGACCTCTTGAGTTTGCTCTAAGACCTGAATGGATTGATAGTTAGGTTTATCCATGTCTTTCGTGTCAGCCAACCCCAAATGCCCCGCAGCAAATTTAGGATTTTCTAACACAATCGCGTCCGGTAGACGATTTTTCCGCATCCATTTGCGCAGTACTAGCTGTGTACCTCTAGCATCAGACAAAATAGGAATCAGCGCGACATCGGGGTAATCTGCCGCCAGATCGGGTAAATCCAACGGCAGCCCAGCCCCCACCACAATCGCATCGGCTCCACTTTCACACGACTGACGCACAAAATCGGGGTAAGCCGAGACGGCTTTCATGATATTAACTGCGATAGCGCCTTGCCCTTGAGCAATTGTCTTCGCGGCTTTGATTTCACGGTCTAATGCGATCAGATTACACGCATTAATATGCGCTTTAGTTGGCTGCTCGCTACAGCTTTGCATCAAATCAGGATGGTGGCGACGTAAATCCACACTAGATATAGTCCCTAAGGCACCCAGTTTAGCTACAGCACCAGCAAGCCGATGCGCGGATATCCCTATCCCCATCCCCCCTTGCACCACGGGCAAAAGCGATTTATTTTTAAGCAAAAAGCGTTGGGTTACTTCATCAAACACCATTGTTTCCTTTTTCCATTTGGCATAGACGCCGACCCCACTACTATGCCCCCAAATAAAAACAGCGACCTTAATGTGTATCAAGGTCGCTGCATTTAAGTGCAAAGGTAAGAATCAATACATGCCGTGAAATACTGCGTCTTCTGGCCCAATATGCGACGGCGGGCTCCAGGTCACGTCACGCATGGAGTGTTGCACTAGATTTTCCACACCAAGCAAAACAGCAAAAATAGCCATTCGCACGGGAATACCATTATCGGCTTGGCGGAAAATCGCTAAACGTGGATCGTGATTCAAATCCACACTCAGATCATGTGAGCCGGCCCGGCTATCTCGCGGCAAAGGATGCATGATGATCACATCCTCTTTAGCATAAGTATCAATAAGCGCTTTGTTAATTTGAAAGTCGGCACTGTAGCCTTCTAGCTGCTCATCATTGAAACGTTCTTTTTGTACACGGGTGGCATAGATCACATCCGCACCCTTTAATCCTTCAGCCATCGAGTGCGTTTGCTCAATCACATGATTGCCGCGTGCTGCGACATGCTCAATGATCTCAGTCGGCATTTCCAACCCAGGCGGAGAAACCAAGGTGAATTTTAAGCCTTTATAGAGCGCCAACATTTTCATAAGCGAATGCACCGTGCGCCCGTATTTTAGGTCCCCTGTGATTGCAATATGCGCGCCATCAAGCAATTTACCCAAGCGAGAAAACTCGGTCAGAATTGTATAAAGATCCAATAATGCTTGGCTAGGGTGTTCCCCAGCCCCATCCCCCCCATTCACTACAGGGATATTTGTAGCGGCAGCAAACTCAGCAACCGACCCCTGCTCTGGATGGCGTATTACCATAGCATCCACATAACCACTCATGACACGGCTGGTATCGTAAATTGACTCACCTTTAGCCATAGAGGAAAAGGTAAAACCAGTGGTATCACACACTGAGCCACCCAAGCGGCAAAAGGCGGCTCCAAAGCTTACCCGCGTACGTGTACTGGCCTCAAAAAATAAATTACCTAAAACCGCTCCCTCTAGTACCCGCGAGACTTTTTGCCGACGCGCAATCGGTTGCATCATATCGGCGATACGTACTAACTCCTCGACGGAGTCGCGAGTAAACTGCTCTACTGAGAGCAGTTGATGTTTGCCATTAATAGCGATACGGTCACGCAAAGGCCCCGTTTGCGAATTTTGGGCATATTTAGCGAGCAATGATTCGTTTTCGACGATTTCGGTCACAAAACGCTGGACAACCTCGGGCATACCACGAAACTCTTGCGAGCCCTCGGGCAATAGCCACGTATCCAAGGCACGACGTTTAACCCCAATGCGAGCAGCAAAAACATCGCGGGTCAAATTTAAGCGACGCATAGCGTCGCGCAAAAAAACCTGTTGGGAGACAGACATAGGGATTTCCATTCAAACTATACGCAATGCGTATATTTTAACCCTAGCTGCAGCCCAACAGGTATTTTTTTATGCTTTACGCATAAAAACAACAATATTACATAGGCTCTGCGTTTTGCCCAGCAATAATTTGGGCAGCCGTTACTGCATTTTCTTTGCTACCAACCATGAAGATTAAACGTCCTTCAGTGATGGGCTCTGAATAACCCGGGATCGCTAGTAAGGTCCCATCTACCACCAAAGCCAACCGTTTGCCTGGGTTCTGCTGGGTAATAGTCGTTAAACGCTGGGTCGCGGTCTCGTTAAGCGTTAAAGCCAACAAACCCTCGCCTGTTTCTGCCGTACCGGCTTCAACACTGCTCAAATCATTGCGAGTAAGAAATGGATCGGGCTCCATATACAGTGTATTGCTTTCATCAAGCTGGATTTCTGCCCAATCCGCTTGAGGCTTGGTATCTGCCAAAAAAATCATCAAAGGTGCCATTGTTTGGGCTTCGGGAGCCTGTACCGAAGCATCTACCCCTGCAGCAGGATCTGTTTGCGTGGTCGCTGGTGCTGTAGACGCTGTAGAGCTTCCGGGCTGATGTGGAGTCTGACAAGCTGCCAGCGCCATGAGCGCTACCGGAACCAATAAGCGACTTAATGTTTTTAATTTAGGCATAAACACCATCCTCATTTATAGAAATCATAATAAAAAAAGTTTAACAGCAACCAACAAGAAGCTCCACGGCCTTTGCTGTTTACATTGTTAAGCTATATTAAATCATTCTTGTATAGAGATAAAAATTGTATCCAATATTTGAAGTGTATCCGCATGAAGTAAATCAATCTGCAACCGACCAAATTGATTAGGTTGCCAATAAAAAATAGCAGCACGGCTAACCACGTGTTTATTGATCCGCCAAACAATAGGTAAAGCCTCCACCCCTTTTGCTTCGAATCGAATCTGCTGCTGTGTCACAGGAATATCCGGGTCCCACGCGTAATGTGCGCGTGCTGTAGGGGCGCTAATACGAGGAGGTGTCGCTGTCATTACACTCTCAATCACCGCCTGCTGGGTGCCCTGCAAAAAACACTCCTGCCGTGAAGGCTCATCATGATGACGATATTGTATGGTTTGGCATATAACGCCAGCAGGCATAGCTGGTGGCTCACTGGCTACATCTCGATGTAGCCACTGCATAACCTCATGCCAAATCGGCGCGGCCCCACTCACACCAGAGACATCGTGCATTGCCGACCCATCCGTATTTCCCACCCACACGCCTACTGTATAATGCTGGCTAAAACCTACTGCCCAGTTATCCCGCATATCTTTAGATGTTCCTGTTTTCACAGCACTCCAAAATGGAGTATGCAATGGACTATCTAGACCAAAGGTTAAAGCCCGCGCCATATTATCCGATAAAATATGCTGAACAAGCCATGTGGCTGTAGCTGGCAACAAAGGCTTCGCTTGGTGGGCACACCCATCGGCTTGTAAACAAGCGGGCGTCCACTGCCCATTATTGGCCAAAGCCCGATAGGCTTGGCTCAATTGCCATAAACTGACCTCCACGCCACCTAGAGCCAACCCAAGCCCATAATAATCTTCAGCATAGGGCAAAGAAAACCCCATTTGCTGCAAGAGCCGCTGAAAAGAGGCCACCTCTACCTGCGCTAAGACTCGAACGGCTGGAATATTTAACGAGCTGGCTAAAGCCACTCGAGCAGAGATCCAGCCCATAAACTGCTCATCATAGTTTTGAGGAATATATAACCCATAGGGAGTAGAAAACTGCGCAGCCGTATCCGCTAACAACGAAGCGGGAGTTATCCGCTTTTGTGCAAAAGCCAATGCATACAAAAAAGGTTTTAATGTAGATCCAGCCTGTCGTAATGCTTGCACATGATCATACTGGGAAGCCGTCGACACCGCACTGGCCCCTACATAGGCCACCACGTGCCCCGATATATTTTCCAATACCACCACAGCCGCATCACGAACATGGCTATGACGCAAGTCTAAAAGATGCTTGTGTATGAGCGCTTGTACTTGCTGCTGTGTTGTTTTATCTATACTGCTTTTAACAATCGGCGTTTTGATTAAAGACCCAACCCAGCGCCCCCAGTGTGGTGCTAATTGCGGGTTTCCCCATGCGGGCTGCCCACTACGCGCCAGTGCCTGTTGATACGACCACGCATAAGCCTCGCAATCCGCCTGGGGCTGCACCCCTCGCCATAAAACACAACTGCGCGCTTTTAATACGCTCAATGAGGCATTAGGACTTGGAAGCATCGCTACCGCTAGGGCCGATTCCGCGTAATTCAATGCCCTCGCCTCTTTTTGCCATAGGACTCGAGCCATCGCATCCACACCAACGAGCTCCCCTTTAAAGGGAGCTAAATTCACATACGCCTCTAAAATCTGGGCTTTAGTCCAACGCTTTTCCAGCTGTTGTGCTAACCGCGCCTGCTCCCACTTAGCCGTCAAAGAGCGTGGCCCATTACGACGCCCTGATCCTAACCCCAATAAGTCCACCAGCTGCATACTAAGTGTGGAAGTACCACGTAAACGCTGCCCCCACAGCGATGACCACGCCGAGCCCAACACGGCATACCAGTCAACGCCCGCATGCTCATAAAAACGCTGGTCCTCGGCATGCAGCAGCAAGCGTAACAATGCCGGAGAGATTTGATCTAAACGTAGCCAGTCCCCCCGCTGCCATAACCACTGGGTTCGTTGCCGCTGCAATAACTGTCCCGAACGGTCCAAAATTATCTGATCAGACGATTGGGTTTGTTGCTGAACCTGCTCAAACGAAGGGAAAGGCTCCCCCCATGCCGCCGTCCAAGCGACCAGCAAACTCATGATCAAAAACAAACGACTAAGGCTGCGCATAAACCTGTATCGGTGTTAACGGTAGTTGCGCCTGTACAGATGCATCGTATAAAACACGTAGCTCTGTCGCCGGCAACACAAACACACCCGCGGTATTAAGCTGCACCTCATAACGTATGCGGCTCACACCGACGGGCAAGGAATCGAAATAAGCACGATAGCTTCCCGCTAACCGCTCCTCATAACTAGGTAGAGCTAGCGAGGCGGCGAAGTCATCTTGCTCCAAAAGACCGCCACCGCTCGCTGTCACCATCGCAGCAGCAGGAATCGGATCCTCCAGCACTGTCCAACCCTGTGCTTGATCGGTTTCGATTTCTATCTCCACACGATAACGATCCCCCACCTGCCAACGTCCAGCCTGTGCTTGCTGTAGGGGAGTGACGACTCGACGCAGTTGTACGCCTTGCATTACAGGCACACTAATGGGCACCGCTGCCTCGGCACTGAGTTTTGCCCAAATCGGGCCGGAGCCCTGATGCAACACTGTGACTGCTCCCTGCTGAGCCCACGACCATGACTGCACATAAGGACTTGAATGCTCTGCCCAATCCACTCGCTGCTCTGCATGGTCTTGTTGCACTAAGGTGAAGCCATCCGCCCACTCTTGCTGATCCAAACGCGCCAATGCTAATAGCGCCCAACTGTTCTCTGGTGCCGTGCCCCAATGTCCCTGTTGCTGCTGCGCCAGAAGTCCATGCATAAGCCCAGGTAAATAATCCTGCCACTGAGGTAAATCCATTACAGCTAAAATCAAACGAGCTTGATTTGTCACCGCAGACATCATCAAAGAAGGCATATAGTCTCTCTGGTTTGGCCCAAAAGTCCATAAAGAGCCCCGCTGTAACAAGCGTTTTTGTAATTCCGCTTGAATGGATTCTATCTTGATGCTGGCTCCCTCCATACGTGGATGTTGTAATAACTCCAGCCCATCAATCAACGCTGAGCTAAGCCACTGCTGCACTGGTAACGCTAACACATCAAGCATCTCGCGCTGAACCCGATCATAAGCTGCCAGAGCATTGACGGCTGCCATATAAATAGCGACCCGCTCTTTGACTTGCTGGGGTTGTTGTCTGGACTGCCCTTGAACATACCGCCACAATGCATCAACAAGCTGTGAGGCCACAGCCGGCGGCAAAGCTAATCCCGAGGACTGTTTAGCATTCAGCTGTAATAAATAAGCTGTTAACTCTGCACTACCTGCCAAATAAGGGTTAGGAAAATAGCGTACTAACCCCTCCTCGTCTAAATAGGATGGTAGGGCTTGCATCAACTGTTGCCAGGCCATCTCGTCCTGCAAAGCCACCGCTGCCGATATCTGCTGCTCAAAAGAAGAATAAGAATGGGCTTTAAACCAATCACGGGCACCTTGTTGCTCTGCTAAAGAAGGGTACAAAGCTAAGACTACTTGTCCTCGTGTTACCCCTGCTGCATCCGTTAGCGCTTGTGCTGGTCTCGACACCTGTAAGCGTTGTGACTGCTGCGGTAACAGCCGCTGCCAAAGCACTTGCTGCTGCCGTACGGGCACAGCCGCTTGCCAATGCTGCGTCAGCTCTAATGCATCCATGCGAACTTGGCTCTGCTCTTCATCAGCGATGATTTTCCAGTGAATCTGCCCTTGATTCGCCTCCATATCAGCGGGCAACTGCACTGATTCGGAAAAAGAATGACTAGACTGAGCTGCCACTGTTAAGACTTGTTCTGTCTGCACCCAAGGAGTATCCCCCTCAAGATAAGCCTCGATTTGTACGCGTATGACTTTATCTACAGGCTCACGATTGCGTAATGTAAACTCGGCGGCAAAGGTATCACCTGCACGGATCTGCTGTGGTAACGCTGACAATATCTGTATCGGCTGGTGGGTTTGAATTTGTGTACGCGCTGCTCCAAATACATCCCCACCCGTATCCACTAATGCCACAATCTCAAATTGCGTTAAGCTCTGATTCAGAGGTACCTCTATGATGGCTTGCCCTTGATCATCTAACGTCACATCACTGCGCCACACTAACAAGCTATCCAAAATTTGACGAGTTGGTGCTTGCCCGCCCCCACCACCCGCTGGGATAGCTTTGCGCCCGTAATGACGTCGCCCCACAACTTCTGACTGCATTGTCGCTGTTCGGACTCCATAGCCCACTTCGGGATACATAGCCCCTAACAAATCCCACGTTGTATTTTTTCTTAATGCTAAAAGTGCTTGATCTACACCCACTAACAATACTGAAGCGTTCGCTGCGGGCTCACCAGAGGGCAGTTGTGCTTGCACACGAAAGCGAGCAGTTTGCCCCACCCTATAAATAGACTGCTCAGGCTGTAAGCTGACTTGGAGCGTATGGGCATGATTTGCCACCGCTAAACGCGTCACCCCATACCTAAAGCTGGGTTTAGCTAAGTCCACCGTTGTCGTCGGCAATTGCTTTGCCGCACTTTTATATCGTTGAAACCACTGCAACGGCGTTTTCCAGTCCCCTTGTATCAGATCTCGCCACGACACAGCGTACTGACGCCCCCGTACCGCTAGCACAGACACATACACGTTGGGGCCCCATGACGGTTCCACGGTTAAGTCAAAATAAGGCTGCTCTCGCGTCAAGCTTACCCACTGCGTATGTAAAATGCGATCACGCTCTACCGCCACCCATGCGGAGGCCTGTTCAAAAGGCATCTGCACCTGAAAGCGAACGGTATCACCCGGTTGCGCAGATTTTTTATCTGCTAATATGTCCATGCGATCATGATTGGCGCCCAGTGCAGCTGGTGCTCTATCCCCTAACCATAGCTGGGTCTCTGCCGTATAGGGTCGCTGCTCCGCATCCAGACTTTGGCTATGTAATATGAGCTGCCCACCTTGTGGTACATGAATCACACATTGCCATCGGCCCTCGCCATCACTTTGTGTTTGACACACTTGTCCTAACGATTCGCGTTGCTCATGATGCTCATAACGATAAAACCCGCCCACCATGCGTTGTCGGGTTGTATAAAAAGATTGTCTTTGTGCCGAAATGGTGATGGGTTGATTTGCAACCGTTTGGCCGCTAGGGCTTAATACTACGCCATGAACATGAGCTGTGTTTGACTCTTCCCAGTAAGCATGCCGTACGCCAACCACCACCTGTGACGGCCAAATGCGTTGCTGCTGGGTGAGTGTTTGGATTTGACCGCTTGGATCCCTGAACTCTGCGCTCATAACTAACGACTGCGGGGAGGATACCGCAGGCAAAGTGAGTGCCATCTGTGCACTACCTTGATGGTCCAAAAACAATGGCTTTTTATCTAATAAGGCTTGTGGCCGTGGTGAGCCCAGAACAGGATTAAAATCATACTCCTCATAGCCCGCAAAATCTGGCACCAAAGGATGTAACAAAGCACTTACTTGTAAGGGAAGATACGCTGCCACCCCTCCTGCTATGTAATGCAACTGTGCATCAAGTACCGTCTCACTTTCTCCAACTAGCAAGGGTTGCGCTGGCTGCATAGACGTAAGCGCTAGTCGACCATCTATATAAGGGCGCTTAAACGCCTCTACACGTAAGGAGGCCGTTTGAAAAGCGGCTTGTTCCCCCTGTAACCAGACCTCATAAGTTCCTAATAGCATGGACGCCGTCAAAATTTGCGTATTTTCTGCGTACCATGCCCCAGTAGAAGATTGCTGCCAATGCAAAGGTTGAATAAACTCTGCTCCACTCCCTACATGACGCAAGCGCATTTCAGGTAAGAACGCAGATAAGTCTTGAGCTGGCTGTCCACGCCAATAATGCTTAAAGTGCGCCGTTTCCCCAGCTAAAAATAGCGGTCGGTCGACCACCGTATGGGCTACTTCGGCCGCATTGCCCCCTGCATAGTAATAAGGCAACTGAAAACGCCACGCCTCAAGCCCCCTATCCCATGAGGTCATCACAAAACTTTGATCGGCTTGCCCATAGGCATCAGCATGATTCGCCCCTATCGCTGCACTGATAAAATAACCATCTAACCCAGTTTGCTCATAATAGTTCGCTTCTGTTGCCTCTTCCCACGCCCATTGTCCGGAATCGTCCGTTACCCCTTGGGCCACTGTATTCCCTATACCGTCAAGTACCATAATTTGAGCTTGGGCGACGGGTTGGGCGTTATCTAAACGCGTCACCCACACTCGCAACTGCCCATTGGCCATTTTGCTATGTACAGCTAAATTAGTCAGCAATACGGCACTGCGTACATACATCGCTTCGTGATCACTCAAATAAGCCTCACCTAAGCGCGAAGACTGTGCTTCTAGCACATAAAACCCCGGCGCACTTAAAGGCACACCGATTAACTCAGTCTCTTTTTCTGCCAATGCAGGTGGTGCTGGCAACGTTATTTGTTGTGTTTCTGTTTGTGTTACCGTAAAAATTGAGCGGCTTGCAGGGCTAAGCGCCGCGCCATGAGACGCCTCTTGCCACCCTTGTAAACGCCATGCGGCCTCAAGTTGATTCTCTGAGAGAGCATAGTCGCCCACGCGCTGTAAACGCGCGTACCATTGCAGCATGTCCTGTGCCTGGGTCAAATGCAAATAACGCAACTGCCCAGCCGTCGCCTGATTTTGCTGAGTAAAAATAGCCGCATCTACCCCTCGAATCGCAACAGGAACCAAGGCTGGCTCAGGCTCTGAGGTAGGAGGACGCTCTGCAAATCGCTCTATGACTCCCATGCCCTCATAAGCGAACTTAAGCAAAGGAGGCATCGCCGCCGTTTTGACCGGCAGTTGAAAAAAATCTGGATTGGATAAAGCACGCTGCGCATCATCACGCACCCCAGCTCCTGTTGCTGGCATATCCCAAACAAACGTAGCAAGCTCCTTATAGGTAGCTGGGAATTCCACACTATCACTCCAGGCTACCGGCTCTGAAAAAGGTACAGGTGCTATCTGCTGCCCATCTTTCGCACGTAAGCGTAAGGCAGTTAAAAACGCTGTTGGAACAGGTGCTGAAAACTGGAGCCGCAGCGGGCGTAAAGGATTACAATCCGCTGTGCTACGCGTTTTGTCGCACCACAGCTGCACCCGTAATGGCCCCCGTACTTGAAAATGCAGACCAGGCTGGTCACCATAAAACACTTTGGGTACCAGGCTACGTTGTCTCTGATCACGCAGCTGCAAAACAAGCTCAGAGCCCGACGCCAAACGTTGGGCACACTGCATCACCAAGAATTGATCTGCCCGATCTGCCTCATACATGTAACTTTGCTCTTGAAGCAGCGCCTGTGCTTGCTCCATAGGCACAGCTTGTAAAGGTATACGTTCACCTAAGGCACTGCTTTGGCAATAACTATGCTCCGTCAGCTGAGCTGCGGTAACAGGCTGATCAAAATGTAAAATAAAAGCCTGATCTTCATCAATCGTACCTACCCCCGGTTGTACGTGTTGCAAAACCGCTGCATAAGCTAGCCCTATCATCATCCACAAACCCAAGCCTAAAAGCCATTGGTGACCACGCATTCTCCCCTCACTTCCCTTGATTTGATCTGCTTATTATAAGTGCCCCATTTTGGCCCAGAGCACTTTATTTTTTGTGGTACTTATCCTATTATTCAAATGATAATAATTATCATTATCAAAAACATTACTACTAAATATTACGATTAAGGTTAACTATGCAACAACTTCCCTTGCCGCCACGCTCACAGTATCGACTTGGCTTGAGTGCTTTCGGCGTCGCGCTCGCTTTTACCCCCTACGCTTTTGCACAAAGCACCGACAACAGTGTGACACAACTGCAAAATGTGGTGGTCACAGCCTCGGGTTTTGAGCAGCAAATCGAAGATGCCCCCGCCTCGATTAGTGTGATCTCTCGTGAGGAGTTACAGAAAAAAGCGTACAAAGATATAACAGACGCTTTAAAAGATGTTCCTGGAGTGGTTATCACGGGGGGCGGAAGTAATAGTGACATCAGCATCCGAGGCATGGCTGCAGGCTATACCTTGATTCTGGTTGATGGTAAACGACAAAATACGCGTGAAACCCGTCCAAACAGTGACGGCTCTGGCATTGAGCAAGGATGGCTACCCCCCATGCAAGCCATTGAGCGTATTGAGGTCGTCCGTGGGCCAATGTCTTCGTTATATGGTTCCGAAGCCATGGGAGGCGTCATCAACATCATCACACGTAAAATAGCCAATGAGTGGACAGGGTCATTGCGTACCGAAGGCACTTTCCAAGAGGACTCCGATTCTGGCAATATCTATCAGGGCAATTTTTATGTCGCCGGTCCAATCAAAGAGGACCTATTAGGCGTGCAAATTTATGGCCAAAAAACATTGCGCAAAGAAGATAAGTTTATCAATGGCTTTAATAAACAAGACACACGCTCTGGCACAGTAAAATTCACCCTTAGTCCCAGTCAAAACCATGATCTCGTCGCAGAGGTCGGGCGCACCCTACAAGATCGTACCAGCCACCCCGGCAAAAGCTCAGCCACAGAATCTTGCCGAGGGGGCCGCTGCACACCGAATAGCATTTCCGAAAGCAAGTACTCGCGCAATCACTATGGTCTCACCCACTACGGACGTTGGGGGCAATTACGTTCAGAAAGCTTCATTCAACAAGAAGACACCAAAAACCCAGGTCGTGATATGTTCATCAAAAACATAGAGGCCAACACACAGTGGAGTCTAGCAGCTGAACACCATATGCTAAGTTTTGGGCTGCAATATTTAAAAGAAAAGCTAGATGACACCAATAATCAATATAAACCAGAGGTCAGTCACCTATCGCGTTATCAATGGGCGGCCTTTATCGAAGATGAGTGGATGTTACACCCTAATTTTAGTCTTACAGGCGGGCTTCGTTTAACCCATGATGAAAACTACGGTAATCACTGGACTCCCCGTTTATACGGCGTCTGGCATGCAACCGAGCAGTTTACCTTTAAAGCAGGGGTTTCAACTGGCTTTAAAGCACCTGGCCTGCGTGCCGCTGTCGCCGATTGGGGCCAAATCACTGGTGGGGGCGGTGAGCCTGCCGTCATCGTAGGAAACCCAAATCTCAAACCCGAGAAAAGTATTTCTCAAGAAATTGGCTTTATCTGGGATAACCGAGAGAACATAAATATTGGTATGACCGCGTTTAACACGCAATTCAAAGACAAAATCTCCGAGGTGCGTCGTTGCACAGACCCCGATGGTCTGCCGACTTGCCATGTTTTACCCGGTGACCGCGGTTATAAATTCATTAGTGACCGCGTGAACGTCGATAAAGCTGTTATGCGTGGGGTAGAAGCCACCGCCACTTGGGATATCACGGATCAGCTACGTTTAAATAGCAATTACACGTTTACCCACTCCAAGCAAAAAAGTGGGGACTTTGCAGGACGCCCATTAAATAAAATGCCAAAGCATATGTTTAATAGCACGCTAGATTGGGATTACGACGAGCAGCTCAATCTCTGGACCCGGGTGAATTTCCGTGGTCGTACTTCTGATTACTTAAGCCGCACCTCGATGAGTGAAGGCACACCACCCTTTACCTTTGTCGATCTAGGCGTGGGCTATCAGCTTAATAAAAATACACGTTTTGGTTTGGGCGTATACAACATCTTTGATAAACGCATGGAGTACTCGGACTACGGGGCCGTGTATGATGGCCGCCGCTACTGGGCACAAATGACCATTGGCTTCTAAGCATACGTATACCCATCGAACGGCTCTTAACCCATGCAGGTTAGGAGCCGTTCTCCTTGAACCTTCTTGCTACCTTGTTTGCAAAAAAATACAACTTTTTAATACTACGTCATCGGCTTATCATCAAAGAGTGCTATGGTGAGTCAACACCTACACGTAGTACGTCACTTATTTTTTCAGGAGACAAGCATGGCTAAAATTTTAATGATTTGCGGGGATTATTGCGAAGACTATGAAACCATGGTGCCCTACCAAACCCTACTGGCTGTAGGTCATGAGGTCGATGCCGTCAGTCCCGGCAAAAAAAGCGGCGATAAAATTATTACTGCTATTCATGATTTTGAGGGGGAGCAAACGTACTCAGAAAAACGCGGGCACTTTTTTACCTTAACAGCCACCTTTGATGATATTCAGGTGGAGGATTACGATGCCTTGGTACTACCCGGTGGGCGCGGTCCCGAATTTTTACGCTTAAACCAAGAAGTCATCCACATGATTCAACATTTTTTCAAAACAGATAAGCCGGTAGCTGCTGTTTGCCACGCTGCACAACTGCTTGCCGCCGCCGATGTGCTCAAGGGGCGTACTTGCTCCGCCTACCCTGCATGCCAACCGGATGTCGAACTAGCCGGTGGACAATATGCTGATATTAACGTTGATCAAGCCGTCACCGATGGCAATCTAGTTACCGCCCCCGCTTGGCCAGCTCACCCCGCGTGGCTTCAACAGTTTCTCGCCCTGCTTGGTACGCAGATTACACTCTAAGCTCATGCCCCAACCCTCTTACTGAGGCGTTGGGACTTGGTCTACTTTTACGATCATTAAAGACTAAGCTAGCTGCAGCAAAGGCTTACATGCTCCAGCTGGTAGCAATGCTGCAGCGGCTTCATCCACAATAATCATGGCATGCGGATGCGCTTTTACGATGGATGCCGGCATTGCCTCATCAACAGGGCTATGATAAAGATCTGCCATAATTTGGGCTTTATTCGTGCCCGTGGCTACTAATACAATTTCTTTTGCCTCAAAAATATCTTGCAACCCTAGTGTAATTGCTTGCGTGGGAACTTCATCCATCGAGTCAAAAAAACGACCATTGTCTATACGGGTTTGCTCCGAAAGCGCCACCACATGTGTACGACTAGCAAAAGGCGTGCCTGGCTCATTAAAGCCAATATGCCCATTCGAACCAATCCCCAATAGTTGCAAATCAATACCACCCGCCTCGAGAATAAGACGCGAGTAGCGCTCACATTGCTCTTGTAAGTCACCACACAAACCATCGGGTAAAAAAGTACGGTGCTGAGCAAAAGCCAAACGATTAAACAAATACTGACGCATATAATAATGATAGCTTTGAGGGTGGTCCGCCCCCAGCCCAATATATTCGTCCAAGTTAAATGTTGTCAGCTCAGACACATTCACATCCTGCTTCGCCACTTGACGACAAAACTGCTCGTAAATGGGTTCCATCGTACTACCCGTTGCCAAGCCTAATACAGCATTTGGTTTTTTTTGAATTAATTGAATGAGTCGGGTTGTGACATAGTCGGCAATTGCCTGTGGATGGGGAAGAGAAAAAAACATAAAAATAACCGTCAGCGCTATAAAAAATGTCGTTATGACTTATTAGATTCAAATTATCATATAAATTTCATAACGGGGTGTGATTTTTTGTATACAAAATTCGTAAAATCACAAAATTGTTTTACGTTAAACCTCTTTTTCAGAACCCCCCTTCTGACTTTGTAAACGCCATTGTGCTGGATTAATACCAAACTCACGCCTAAAAGCATGACTTAATGCCGATGCAGAGCTATACCCTACTTTTTCTGCTACGGCCTCGATACTTAGCTCTTCTGCTAAATACTGCTTTGCCCAAAATAAGCGTACCATCGTTACAAACTGGGTTGGTGATAAGCCCGTTAGTCGCTTAAAGCGCCGATAAAAACTCGCCTTGGAGCTATGAACTAACCGAGCAAGCTGTTCCCCATGCCAAGCATGCTCCGGTTGCTGCCATACGGCATCCAGTACCACCCCATATGTCGGGTCTTGAGCCAAACTCAACAAGCCATAGCTTAAGGCATCAACAGGCTGACATAGCTCGCGTCTAAGAATAGAACTTAATAACACATCACACAGCTGCTGGAGCATATACGTATCCGCCATCGGCTGCTCAAGCTGAATAAGCGCCAATAAGTGACGTAAAGCTGGCTCTTGCTCCGCGCTACAAATAACTCGCGACGGAAGCTGCTGCAATACATATCGGCTCAATGGCCATTTAAAGTCCACATAACCACATACCATGTGAGCATTCTGCCCCGCATGTCCTCGTAACTGATGCCATCGTGGCTGCAAATACAGTACAACATGCCCATCTCGAAGTACAACCTCGGGTTGATCGGGCTCATGTAACCGACACTGCCCGGTCATCACCAAATGGAAAACACAGCGTGTCGCATCCGCAGGACTAGAGTGCCAATCCCCGCAATGCTCACCTGTATAAAAAACATGACTTTGGGCTTGCAACAGCGGTAGTAATATCTGATATCGATGGGAATAAGAAAATAAGTTTATATCGTTCGAGCGCATAAGCAAATAGCAATCCGTTGACACAAAAACATGAAAAACTGCTTCGCTCTCACATTGTTAGCTAGGTCTCAAGAAAGCACAATTTATACATATTTCTTATTTAGCTAACAGGTGTTGATATGTCCCGTCTTCCTCTTTTAACGCTAGAACAAGCCGATGCGTCCATCCAGTCTAACCTAGAAAAAGCCATTAATAGTAGTGGCTTTTTATCAAATTTACTCGCTGTGCTCGCTAATGCTCCAGTGGCTCTGCAAGCCTACCAAGACCTTTCTGCCTTAAACGCCAAAGCCTCCTTGTCTTTAGCAGAGCGAGAAGTCGTACAGCTCGTAGCAGGCACCACTCATGGTTGTACATTTTGTGTCGCTGGTCATACTTCTCTCGCTACGCACAAAGCCAAGCTAGATCCAATAGATATTCAAGCCTTACGCGAGCGCCGCTTTGCTGATATCAACGACCCCCGTCTACGTGCTGTGGCTTTATTCACTGAGCAGATCATTCTCACGCGCGCCAAAGTCAGTGATCCTGTGCTCAACGCTTTCTATGACGAGGGCTATGGTCCGCAGCAAGCACTAGAAATCATCACGGGAGTAGGTTTAGCAACAATATGTAATTTTGCCAATAACTTAGCGCACACCCCGCTAAACAGCCAACTCGAGGACTACGCATGGCATACCAACTAAATCCCGAGTTAGCACAATGGCTTACTGCACATGCTTTGCCACTCGACCAATCCAATCATCACGCTTCACTCGTTATTCCTAAGCTCGCTGAACACCATTTGTTTGGCTTAGGAGTACCCGCCACTTATGGCGGGCAAGCTCATAGCGATTTTGCAGAAGCAGTGTGGGCCATCACCGCCGTGGCAAAATATTCCTTAAGCGCTGCTTTTGCTTATTGGGCACAGCGCTGCTTTATCAGCTACTTACTCTTAGACCCTAGCCGCCCAGCCACAGCTCAATATCTACCTGAACTATTATCAGGTCAATTAACTGGAGCCACTGGGTTATCTAACGCAATTAAGTTTTTAAGTGGTGTAGAAGACCTACAAGTCCATGCGACACCAACAGCTGATGGTTGGGAGCTCAATGGCTTTTTACCTTGGGTAAGCAATGTCGATAACGATGGCTTTGTGGTCGCCGTAGCGGCACAACGTCCCCAGCAAGCCCCTGCTATTTTCCTATTGCAAAGTGATGATAAAGGGCTACACCGTCAAGCCGATTTAGATTTACATTGCTTACAGGGTAGTAATACAGCAAGCATACACATCCAATCCTGCCACGTTGGCACAGACCGCCTGCTCGCAGACCAAGCGGCCGAATTTATTCAGCAAGTGCGTCCTCCTTTTTTAGCTTTCCAGTGTGCGTTATCCACGGGAGTCGCCTTACAAAGCCTAGAGCAAGTGCTTGCACACCCACGTTTAAATACGGCTCACGCTACTCAGGCCCAAGATCTACAACATAAGCTTGTTACTACCCAGAGTCACATTATTACCGGCTGTCTAAACGGTGTGTTTCTACAGCAGCCTACAGAGCTATTCGCGTTACGCATTGAAATCGCGCGTTTATGTCAAGAAGCCTGCTTATTAGAGCTGTATACCGAAGGTGGCGCCAGCTATCTTCAAGGCAAGCGCGAACACACGCTACGCCGTGTTCGAGAAGCCTTATTTTTGCCACTGGTATCTCCCACCGTACAACAGCTGCGGCAACAGCTACAAACCCCTTTTACCTTTGCTACGGCATAAATCATGTTAATTAGAGCGGAACATATTGGGCTGCACTATGGGTCGCGCCCACTTTTTAAGCAGTTAAATTTACATATCTCTGCCCATGAAATCGTCGCTTTGGTCGGACCGAGTGGGGCAGGTAAGTCCAGCCTTTTAGCTTGTCTGGCTGGTTTACAACCCCTTAATGAAGGGAGAATCTACTTTGACCAACAATTACTACAACGCCCCCGCTCTGATATTGCCATGATGTTCCAAGATCCGACATTATTGCCTTGGCTAACTGTGGCAGACAATGTTGGCTTTGTTTTCAAACTCAAAAATCAAGAAAAGCCACCGCGCGCGCAACGGCAGCAAGCCATACAGCATGCGCTAGAGCTCGTTGGGCTACACGCTGCTCAACACCTCTACCCTCATCAACTATCTGGTGGCATGGCACAACGTGTCGCCTTGGCGCGTTGCTTAGTGCGTCAACCTCGATTGCTTTTGCTCGACGAGCCTTTTAGTGCGCTCGACCAGGCCACACGCCAAGAAATGCAACAGTTACTCCTAACAATCCATGCTCAAACCAGCACCACCATCGTGGTCGTTACTCATGATCTGCAAGAAGCCATTACCCTTGCCCAACGCGTCATTATGGTTTTACCTAAGTCAACCGACCCACTTCCATCTTGGACCATTTCAACATCCACCAAACACAACCCAACACTACGCCAACAACTTCAGAGCCATCTCCATCACCATTTACGCTTAGCCCATAAGGAGGCCGCTTAAATGTCATTCAGTACTCGACACCGCCGCCGTGACCTGCTCAAGCTAGCGGCCTTATTCTCTACAAGTAGCCTATTTACACCGTGGTCAGGCTTACACGCTCAAGCTAAAGATGATGTCCTGCGTATTGGCTATTTGCCTATTACTGATGCCACCCCATTATTGGTTGCACATGCTTTAGGTTTCTATGAAGCCGAAGGCCTAGAGGTCGCCCCACCTGTGATGCTTCGTAGTTGGGCGCAACTGCTTGAGGCTTTTTTAGCCGGCCAAGTCAATGTGGTTCATTTACTTTCTCCGATGACCATTTGGGCTCGCTATGGAAGCCGCGCTCCCTTAAAAGTGGTTGCTTGGAATCATATGAGTGGCTCGGCATTAACCGTTACACCAACTATTCAATCAATCACGGAACTAGGGGGTAAAACGGTTGCCATTCCTTTTACCTACTCCATACATAATGTGGTGCTACAGCATTTATTACGCCAACATCACTTAGAAGTAGTACTATCTGGGCGCGCGCCACTTACTAACAATCAGGTTCGTCTTGTGGTGATGGCACCCTCGGATATGATACCGGCTCTTGCAGCCAAACAAATTGCAGGCTTTATTGTGGCCGAGCCATTTAATGCGCAAGCAGAGTTACTTGGCGTAGGCAAGATTTTGCGTTTTACCGGGGATGTTTGGAAAAACCACGCCTGCTGTGTGGTCGCCATGCAAGAACAAGACTTACATCAACGGCCAGAATGGTCACAAAAAGTCGTGAACGCTCTGGTTAAAGCTCAGCACTGGATTCTGGCTCACCGTGAAGAAACTGCCCATCTATTGGCTACCACAGCGAAACACCGCTACACCCCACATACAGAAACCACACTACGCAAGGTCTTAGCACCGCAGTCACAAGAACAACAACAGTATGAGCAACAAGGTATTATCCAGCATCCTGCCTGGCAAGATCAGCGCATTACTTTTCAGCCATATCCTTATCCCAGCTATACGGTGACCTTGGTTGAGCAACTGCAAAAAATGCAGGTAGATACGCAAAATACATTTTTAAAACAATTGAACGGTCCTCAGGTGGCTACAGATTTAGTTGATGACCGCTTTGTTAAGCAGGCTATCAATGACCTGGGAGGTCTACGAGCCTTTGGTTTAGATGATGCTTGGGAACGAACAGAATGGATCGCTTAACCTTCGTTTTCTCTCGCTTTTCACGGTGGCTCTATGGTGGAGTCGGTTTGGTGCTAGGAATAGGGATCTGGTGGTTAATGAGCCATTTACATACTGGTTTTTTAATACAGCAGCTGCGCCCAGAACCCAGTTTTCAACAGCTTCTGCAATTACTCCAAACACCGCTATTTTATGAGCACATGCTAGCTAGCTTACGTCGTATAGTAGTGGGGTTAAGCGGAGCGCTACTCATTGGTTTGCCCATAGGGCTGGTTATGGGATCTAGTCCCCTATGTCGTCGCTTATTTACTCCACTCTTTCAATTTTTACGGATGATATCGCCCCTATCCTGGATGCCTATTGCAGTGATGGCATTTGGCGTAGGCGACGCTCCCATTTATTTTTTACTGATTTTTGCTGGCCTCTGGCCCATCTTAATCAATACCGCCCAAGGCGTAGAAAAGCTCAACCCTCGCTGGCGTTTACTCAGTCGCAGCTTAAATGCCACACGCTGGGAATTTTTACGTTATATTTTGTTCCCTGCTATTCGTCATGATGTTTTTACCGGCTGCCGTTTAGCTGTAGGGGTATTATGGATCGTATTAGTACCCTGTGAGATGCTCGGCGTCAACGCTGGCTTAGGTTATTTGATTCTAGATACACGCGATCGATTAGCGTATGCAGAACTTATGGCGGTCATTTTATACATCGGCGTACTAGGTTACACCCTAGATTCCTTATGCAGACTTGGCTTATCCCGCCACATCCATACCTAAGCGCTTAGCCAGCCACGCAAAATTAAGGTACGATTTACCTTAGGTTTCACTTTTTACTCATTACCATGACCAGCACACCTCGTCCTCTTGCTACATTACTACGCCAGCTTATTTGTGTGATCTATTTTATTGGCGGTATCGTTGGGCTCTATGTATTACTACCCCGTCTAGGTTTATTTACTAGCTCTTTATTAGCCATTACCTTATTTGCCTTAATGGTTTTCCAGAATATTGTTGCCATCTATGGCTCTATTTTATTTTGGAAAAATCAAATCAAAGGTGGCCAATGGCTCTATTGGCTGTCCTGGACTAGCGTACCCGTCTTTACTTCCACTATGATTTCTTACCACAGTATTATTGGACTCGGTGTCGTGCCTTTAATGCGTCTCGAACCAGGCAACTATGGTATGGATATAGTATTTAGATTCGGGTACGCAGGTGCTCTTAAGTGGTTCCCTACCTTAGATATTTTTCAGTTGGGCATTAACCTCGTGCCGTTACTCTTTATTGCTATAATTAGTCAATTAATTAATATCAACGCTCACATTGATAACAATTAAATACTAAAAGAATGTAAAAGCACCTTGTGTTTCCTTTTTTAACGTTCCACAATAAATACACGTGAATACAAAAAAGGAAACACGATGAAACGCAAACTCGCTTATTTAACTGCTGTATTAGCCACTGCAGGACTGGCAGCTTGCTCTGCCCCGTCAACCAAAGTCATGACCGATACAGGAGAAGTCGTGACCCTGAGTCCAGAGCAAACACTTAAAGCCTATCACTGGAACTTAGTTAATACGATTAAAGCAGACGGGTCTGCGGAACCTGCATGGGTGTCCAGCACGACAAATCAGCCTTTAATGTTAACCTTTGCTGAAAATCGTGTTGCCATCCAAAATTTATGTAACACCATGAACGCTGGTTACGCCCTGACTGAGCGTGATATTGACTTTAGTCAAGTGGCCGGCACCATGAAAATGTGTAGCGACCCACAACTCATGCAATATGAGCAACAGGTAGCTAAGCAGTTACCCACAGCAACAGACTGGAATCTTGCCTCGGCCGACCAAACCCAAACCAATGCTCCGGCACCAATCTTAACCTTGCATTTTGAAAATGGGGATAAATGGCGCCTAGAGGGTAAGCCTACCGCAGAAACAAAATACGGATCCCAAGCAGAAACCGTATTTTTAGAGATCGCCCCACAGACTGAAGTCTGCCCCCAGAGCGGTAATAATTGCTTAAAAGTACGCAGCATTACCTACGATGGTAATGGCGTTCAAACCAGTGCCGGTGACTGGGTGCTATTCCAGCCAAATGCCATCAATGGCTACACTCACCAAAATGGCGTACATCAAATTATCCGCACTAAGCGCTATGAAATTAAAAATGCTCCCGCTGGCAGCGCTACCGAAGCCTATGAATTTGATATGGTTGTAGCCACCGGCAAAGCCTTGTAATACGCATCGGTCATAGTCCGCTTATAAAAATGCCCTTGGGTCAGTTCATCCAAGGGCATTTTTTATTGTTTATTTGTCCTCGCTAACAGGGGCAGCATCAGGCTGTAAATAATTACGCCACACCCATGGCAAAATCCCCCCATTTTTCCAATAATCCACATCTTCCACCGTATCTAAACGTGCTAGTAATGGCACATCCTGCGTGGAGCCATCCTGACGATGGATACGTAATGTCAAACGACTATGTACTCCTATCCGATCACTTAGCCCGAGCACATCAAAGGTTTCACTTCCGTCTAAGGCCAAATCATCCACCGTAGTCCCAGCGGTAAACTGTAGTGGTAACACCCCCATGCCCACCAAATTAGTACGATGGATCCGCTCAAAGCTTTCAGCCACCACCACTTTTACACCTAGCATCGCCACACCTTTTGCCGCAGAGTCTCGCGATGAACCGCACCCATAGTTTTTACCAGCAATAATAATTAAAGACTCTCCACGTTGCTGATACGTTTGTGCCGCTTCAAAAATACGCATGAGCTCCCCTTCGGGCATGACCTTGGTCACCCCTCCCTCAATGCCAGGCACCATTTTGTTCCGCAGACGAATATTCGCAAAGGTCGCTCGCATCACAATCTCATGATTAGCACGACGAGTGGTGTAATTATTAAAATCTTTTTGCTCCACACCGCGAGCCAGTAAATAATCGGCGGCAGGTGTCCCCAAGCTAATCGCTCCCGAAGGCGAAATATGGTCTGTAGTAATCGAGTCGCCTAAAATCACCAGCGGACGCAATTGATGAAAGGCTTTAACAGGCTCGGGCACTAACCCTAGCTCCTCAAAATAAGGCGGCTTTTTAATATAATGGCTATCAGGATCCCAGTTAAAAGTTGCCCCCGCCTCAGAGGCCAAAGCATCCCAAGGCTCCCCCCCTTCGTACAGCTCTGCATAGCGCTGAATGAATAACTGGCGATCATAAGCCAACCGCACGGTGGCTTCGATTTCCTCGGCCGTAGGCCAAATATCTTTTAGGTATACCGGGTTTCCTTTAGGGTCATGTCCTAAAATATCTTGGGTGACGTTCACATTCATGGAGCCCGCCAATGCATACACCACCACCAAAGCAGGGGAAGCTAAATAGTTTGCGCGCACGCTAGGATGTATACGACCATCAAAGTTTCTATTTCCCGATAAAACGGCAGTGGTCACTAAATCATGTTCAGCAATGACTTGTGCGATACCCGTAGGCAAAGGCCCCGAGCCACCATTACAGGTAGTACAACCGAATCCTGCGACTTGAAAACCCAACTGATCTAAAGCCGCTTGCAAATCCGCTTTTTGTAATACATCTGCAGTGACTTGGCTCCCCGGTACCAAAGAGGTTTTAACCCAAGGCTTAGTACGTAAGCCTTTAGCAACTGCTTTTTGGGCAACCAAGCCCGCTGCAATCATATTTGTTGGATTCGCCGTGTTCGTGCAGGAAGTGATGGCCGCAATCACCACATCGCCGTCTTTAAGCGTAAACGTTTCACCAGGAACAGGAATACTACGCTCCATATCAACAGGGCGACCAGCAATATGTTGGTGATGCTGCGCAAAAAGTGATGCCGCTTGCTTTAAATCGAACCGTTCTTCGGGATTGCTTGGTCCAGACAAACTCGGACGAATCGCGCTCAAATCGATAGTTAATACCGTTTCAAATCGAGGAGCGGGGGTGGTGGCATCGCGCCAGAGTTTTTGCTGCTTGCAATAAGCCTCTACTAACTGAATATGCGCCTCGTCACGCCCTGTCATGCGCATATAATCCAAGGCCTGCTGGTCGACGGGGAAAAACACCACCGTAGCACCGTATTCGGGTGCCATGTTAGCAATCATGCCCCGGTCTCCTAAGGACAATTGATCCAACCCCGCACCAAAAAACTCAACAAACTTACCTACTACACCTAATTGACGCAACTGCTCTGTAATCGTTAACACCAAATCAGTGGGTAACACGCCATTGGGTAGCTGCCCAGTGAGCTCAATGCCTACCACTTCGGGCAGCGGCATACTCACCGGCAGCCCCACCATGACCGCTTCGGCTTCAATGCCTCCCACCCCCCACGCTAAAATCCCTAACCCATTTACCATGGGCGTATGACTATCTGTACCCACACAGCTATCAGGGAAAAGCAGTGTAGCCCCCTTATCCTGAAGGGGAGTCGCTCCGACCACCTGCCCAATATGTTCAATATGCAGTTGATGCATGATGCCCTTGCCCGGGGGAATCACATTCACCCCCTCAAAGTTCGCCCCACACCAACGTAAAAAAGCAAAACGCTCGGCGTTACGCTCGTATTCTTTTTTTAAGTTAATTTCAGCGGCTAAAGGATTTGCCCAGCTATCCACCTGTAAAGAGTGATCGATCACCACATCTGTCGGCACAGTAGGACGCACCTGAGAGGCATCACCTCCGGCATGGTGAACAGCTTCGCGCATAGCCACCATGTCTAACAACATCACTAAACCTAAAATATCATGTCCAAAAACACGGGCGGGATAAAAGAGGATCCCTGCATCCACATCACGATTTAAAATCGCTTGAATTTCACGATGATTATCAATACCTTTGGTTGCGGTTTGGCGTAATACGTTTTCTAATACTATACGTAAAGAAAAGGGTAGTTGATCAATGCCAGGAATCGTATGAATCGGTACATAATTAAAGCTTCTGCCATGGATCTGTATTGGCTCTAGTTTAGGATGAAGATACATGCTCCTGCCCCTTTTTAAGAAAAGAATCAACTTATTTTGACTGCATTTTTACTGCTTACTCATAACAAACCGACAACACCGATACTTTAGCAAAGGAAAGTCCTATGTCCCAAATTTCTATCCCCGCTGTGTTCATGCGCGGAGGCACCAGCAAAGCGCTTATGCTACAACCTAAGGATCTTCCCGCCAATCAAAACGACTGGGCACCTTTATTTTGCGCTGCTATGGGTAGCCCAGACCCTTATGGACGACAACTGGATGGTATGGGTGGCGGGGTCTCCTCTTTATCAAAGGTTTGCATCGTTGGTCCTTCCTCACATCCTGAAGCTGATGTGGATTACACCTTTGCTCAAGTGGCGATCAAAGAGCAAAAAGTCAGCTACCAAGGCAACTGTGGCAATATGAGCGCAGCTGTCGGTCCCTTCGCCGTAGATCAAGGGCTGGTCATACCAAAGGATGAAACCACCACCGTGCGTATCTACAACACCAACACAAAAAAAATCATCCATAGCACCTTTGCCACACCCAATGGCCAAACTCAATATCAAGGGGACTTAGCTATTCCTGGAGTGGGGGGAACCGGCGCACCAATTAAACTGGAATTCATTGAGCCTGGCGGCGCCACTACGGGCCAGCTCTTACCCACAGGCCAGGTTACCGATACGCTGATGATTCCAGGTTTAGGTCCTTTAACGGTTTCTTTAGTGGATGCAGCCAATGCTGCCGTCTTTATTCGAGCACAAGACCTTGGGCTTACCGGCTTGGAGCTACCCGACGCGATTGAAAATCGCCCTGAGCTTCTTGCTACCCTTGAAAGCATCCGCTGCCACGCCTCTGTAGCGATGGGAATCGCGCCCGACCTTGAGAGTGCTAAGCAAATTACGATCGTGCCTTTTGTGGCCTTAGTGAGTCCTAGTCAAGATAACCCTACCCTTGCCGGTGAACGCATCCCCGCACAGGAAATGGACTTGGTCGCGCGCGTGATGTCTAACGGACAGCCACACCGTGCTTTGCCCCTTACTATCTCTCTTTGCACCGCTGTGGCCGCACGTATTCAAGGCACCGTGGTTGCCGATGTGCTAAGCCCTAAAGCCGGTGCGCAAGCCCTACGCTTGGGAATGCCCTCTGGCGTGCTCACCGTTGATGCAGAGGTGCATTATGAGTCGGGACAATGGCAAGCAAAATCAGGCGCTTTTTACCGTACAGCACGTCGTTTATTTGATGGGAGAGTTTGGGTTAACCAACCATAAGCCAGCACTATGCAGACTTCTTTTCATACCTTACAACAATTTGATCACGTTGCCGATGCCGTCAGCTACCTGAATCAACTTAAAAATACGCAAGCGGTAAAACTGGCCGCCCAACTCGACTCCGCAGCCCTGGTTGATTTACTAGAGAACCCAGACCTCCGGTGTGATTCCGATCTGGCAGCGTATTTGGCCGCAGCCGGCCGCGCTGAGGTCTTGGATCAGCTTGCCGAAGACCGCATGGCCGACTTGATGAGTGGCTTTGAGCCTCCCATCCGTCAACAGGCGCTAAACTTATTAAGCCCCACTACACGCGCCTCTGTACTACGCCTCATGAGCTACCCCCAAGGTACGGCGGGTAGCATTATGACCACTGAGTTTATTGAAGTACCTACTACCTGGACCGTAGCGCAAACCTTGCAACATATACGCGAGGTCGAAAGCACTCGCGAAACGGTATATGCGATTTATGTGGTAGACGATAGACAACGCCTTCGTTTTGTATTGCCTTTACGTCAACTGGTCTGTGCCGATCCCAGCTCGCCCCTCACCGATTTATGGACTGGCCAAACCCCTATTACTGTCGATGCCTTCATGGATCGCGAAGAGGTCGCCCACATAATCCGTCGTCACGATTTTTTAGCGTTACCAGTGGTCGACGACGAGCAACAAGTGATTGGCATTGTGACCGTGGATGATGTCATTGATGCGCTTATGGAAGAGGCCGCCGAAGACTTCGGTCGCTTTGGGGGTGGAGAGCATATTGATCAGCCCTATTTAGAGGTAGGCTTTGGCACCATGTTACGTAAACGCGGGGGGTGGCTCGCTATTTTATTTTTAGGGGAAATGCTCACCGCCAGTGCTATGCAATATTATGAGATGGAGCTAGAAAAAGCGGTGGTGCTTGCCATGTTTATCCCTCTCATCATGAGCTCTGGCGGTAACTCAGGCTCTCAGGCTACCTCTCTTCTGATTCGCGGCCTGGCCTTAAATGAAGTTCGCTTACGCGATTGGTGGCGAGTATTATTGCGTGAACTGCCTACAGGGCTCGTTTTAGGTGCAATGCTTGGCGCTATTGGCTTTAGTCGTATTTTTGTGTGGCAACATATTGGACTCTATGATTATGGCGAGCATTACTTACTGATTGGCTTCACCATTTGGATGTCCTTAATTGGCATTGTCTGCTTTGGATCGAGCATTGGCTCCATGCTGCCATTTCTTTTACAGCGCTTTGGATTTGATCCAGCGAGCGCCTCGGCGCCACTCGTGGCTACACTTGTCGATGTGCTGGGGCTAGTGATTTATTTTTCTGTCGCTGCCCTCATCCTGACCGGTACCTTACTGTAACGCTGTTAACACATAGGCTCCCATATTTACGGGAGCCTATTTTTATGTCTTAAACGCTCCATCCACGTAAAACCAACGCCCCTGCTCCCTCACAAAACGACTTATTTCATGCAAACGCGTTGCTCGGCCTTGGTATCGGCTGCGCGCAACAAACTCGACCTCTTGTTGCGTATCATCAATAATTGTATGTTGGCGAATTTGCAAACCCAGCCATTTCAAACCAATGGGATTCGGATCCAAATACTCAGGGCGCGTTTGTGGATGCCAAGTTTGTAACAGATATTCCAACTTATCCAAAACAAAAGCACTATAACGTGAGCGCATTAAGCTTTCTGCGTCGGGTGCTTGTAGATAATGTTCTCCCTCGTGCCAACGTTGGCAGCAATCGGCATAGGCTTTTGTACTTTGACAAGGACAAGGTTGCGTTTTCATTTTAAGCTTTCCCCTGCGCTAACGCGCCTTGGAAAAAAACTTTTTCCACCGTATCCACTACTTCGGCTTTAGTCATACGCCCTTGTTGTTCCGAAAAGATGAGCCCTGACATCAGCGCCCCCCATGTCTCTGTTAATGCACTCGCACTAATATCTATACGCAGCAACCCCTCTTGTTGTGCTTGTAAAAAAAAGGTGTCTAGCGTCTGATGCCAGCGCTGCTCAAGCTGGCTTAAGGCACTGATATTTAGATGACAACAAGCCACAAGCAATAAAATGCTTGCACCCTCGTCAAGGGAGCGCTGAGCCAAACGCACAAGCAATGGGCGGATATGGCGCGCATCAAAAACGAACTCATCCAGTATGGCGCTAAGCTTCGCTACGGCATAACTGACCGCTTTTTCGACTAGGCTTTCTCTTGCACCACCCAGACGATATAAGGTGGTTTTACCTATGCCCGCAGCTTCTGCTAATTCATTTAAACTCGCACTTGGATTAGTGGCTAAAGCGATAATTAAGTCGTCCATGCGTTGCCGTTTTTTTGCGTTCACCCTACCCTCCTTCACCGAATCAAAAACAAACCAAATGGAACGATTTTATTCCAATCAGTGATTCTAAAAGGATTCAAATAAAAGAGCAACGAACGAAAAACCCGCAGGGACAAAAAAACCACCCTAAAGGTGGTCTCTGTTCGTAATAGAAAATGGTGCCCCCCCGCGGAGTCGAACCGCGCACCAACGGATTATGAGTCCGCTGCTCTAACCAAGCATGAGCTAGAGGGGCCTGATTCATCTAAGGATGCATCAAAGATCATAATTATTACATAAACTAGGGCGGTTTGCCTAGTACTTAAACGCATAACAAGCCTATTAGGATTTTTTCTCTACTTCGACCCCTGTCACAATGAGTTATGCTTGATTACGCACTGCCATATAGGTTGTGCGTCATACTGGTATCTTTCATTCATCTTCATCAGGAGAACGATAATGCAAAAACGTATCTGGGGTATGGCTGCACTGGCTGCCATCACACTAAGCGCCACCGCGTGGGCCGATTCGCTCTTAATTCCTATGCATATAGTGGATGAAAAAGGGATACAAAAACAAATTGGTGAGGTCGCTGTCAACCCATCCGACTATGGCTTGGTCTTTACCCCAGCGCTACAAGGCTTAGAACCCGGCCTACACGGCTTTCATATTCACGAAGCCCCCAGTTGCGAGCCATCAGAGCAAGATGGAAAAATGGTACCAGCCGGCGCAGCCAAAGGGCACTGGGATCCTGAAAACACCGGTCAGCACGGCGAACCTTGGGGCAAAGGCCATCTTGGCGACCTTCCCCCTTTATATGTGGCTGAAAATGGTGAAGCCACGCAGCCGGTGCTCGCTCCACGCCTAAAAAACATCGATGATTTACGCGGGCATTCGCTCATGGTACACGAAGGTGGAGATAACCACTCCGATCACCCCAAACCCTTAGGAGGGGGAGGAGCCAGAGTGGCATGCGGTGTGATCCAATAATCGCATCACCAGACCGCCTATCTATGTAAATAGCCTCAAGGGGCTGGCTCGCCCCTACCCCTTGAGACCGTTTTGTGACTACATGTACATTAGTTTTGGCAAAAACAAAATAATCTCAGGGAAAAGAATAACCAAAAATACGCCAAGCACTAGCATAAGGAAAAACGGCAAAGCGGCTTTAGACAAATACACAATATCGTGCCCCGTCATCCCCTGCAAAACGAACAAGTTTAGCCCCACTGGTGGGGTAATTTGTGCCATTTCTACTACCAGCACCAAATATAAGCCAAACCAAATCGGGTCAATCCCTACGGCTTGCACGGCCGGCAGTAAAATCGCGGTAGTCAATACCACTATGGAAATCCCGTCTAAAAAGCTACCTAAAATGATGAAAAATAATGTCAGCACAATCAGCAGGGCATAGGGACTCATTCCCAGCTCTCCAATCCAGCGAGCTAAATTCATAGGGATATTCGAGTAACCCATCGCAATGGTGAGAAAAGCCGACCCCGCCAAAATAAAAGCAATCATCGACGAAGATAACATCGCGGCAATCAAGCTGTCTTTAAAGCTTTTCCAGCTCAAGTCACCAAAGGCCCAGCTCAATAGCAACGCAATTACCACCCCGACCGCCGCTGAGTCCGTCGGGCTTGCTAAGCCTAAATAAATAGAGCCCATAATCCCGATGATCAATAAGGTAACCGGCAATAGCGTACAGGTCGCCTTTAATTTCTGGACAAAAGATAACGGCGGGTCTTTAGCTGGTACTTTATCGGGGTTGCGCCATGACCAAATCGCCACATACGCCATAAATAGGCCAATCATCATCAGCCCCGGCAACACCCCAGCCACAAATAAACGCGCAATTGATAACTCTGCTGCTACCCCATAAACAATCAAAATAATCGAGGGTGGGATCAACAGACCTAACGTACCGGAACCAGCAATTGTGCCCACAACCAATTTTTCATCATAGCCCCGTGCTTTCAGTTCTGGCACCGTGACTTTGGCTACTGTTGCACAGGTGGCGGCGGATGAGCCGCTAACCGCAGCAAAAATCCCCGATGCCAAAATGCCTACATGTCCTAACCCCCCGGGCAGCGAGCGCATCCATGGTGCTAAACCACTAAATAAGTCTTTGGACATGCGTGAGCGGAACAGGATTTCCCCCATCCAGATAAACAAAGGCAAAGCCGCTAAAGACCATTCGGCCGAAGAGCTCCAAATATTTGTTGCCAATACATTAGTTAAGGGCGCGCTGGAAAATAAAAGTATCCCCACCACACCTGTCACAAACAAAGCAACGGATACCCATACCCCTAAAGCTAAGCTACCAATAAGCGTAATAATTAAAATCAAAGACAACCACACATCAGACATTACATGCCCTCCTCAGTAGGATCCGTGGCACGCAAAGCGGGTGATTGTTTATCACGCACCATTTCAATCAAAGTATCTACTGCAGCAATAGTAAAAATACCTGCTCCGATTGTTAGTACCAGCTGAGGTATCCATAAAGGTACGCGGACTAAACCGGATGCCGTATCGCCCCAATCCCAAGATTGGTATGTAAGCTCTGCCAAACTATATGTAAATAATGCCCCCATCAACACACCAATTAGGGCAACTAGAGTCAAGCTATAACGACGCCCCCTTAGGGAGAAGGTGTTTTCAACAAGAGTGACTCGAATATGAACGGCTCGACGCAAGCCTAAGCCTAAAGATAAAAAAGTAGCAAAACCTAGCGCATAACCAGAAAATAGCGCATAGGAAGGAATTAAAAACCCATAACTTTTGCCAAATAAAGAAAGTGCTACAAAATCGATCGTATTTAGCATGACCTGGCCAAACACCACAACCATGATCATTAGCAAAGATAATGCAGCGACGGCCCCACTACACTTATACAACCAGTCGAGACTTTTGCGCATTGTATTTCCTTAAAAAACGACGCAGCCTAAGCTGCGTCGATATCCCAAAATGACTGGAATTAATTGGAGTAAGCTTGAATAATATCTTCGCCCTGCTTACCGGCTTCTTTGCTCCACTCCGTCGCCATCTTAGCGCCGATTGCTTGAAGAGCCGCACGCAGCTCCTCTGTACCCTCGCTAACAGTGATGCCATGGTCGCGTAAGACCTGCCCCTGTTTAATACGATCCTCTTTGGACATTTCCCAACCACGCTGCTCCGCTTTTGCTGCAGCGTCTATTATGACTTTTTTCGTGGCCTCATCCAACGCCTCGAAGCTACGCTTATTTACTACAACCACGTTTTTAGGCAAAAAGGCGGCCACATCATAGTAATGCGTTAAAAAGTCCCAAGCACTGGAGTTCACCCCGGTTGATGCCGATGTAATCATGGCATTAACACGACCCGTGGTAAAAGCCTGGGCCAAATCGGTAGCCTCGATTTGGGTCGGCACAGCCCCTGCTAGCTGAGCAAAGCGCTCCGTTTGTGGGCTATAAGCGCGCATACGCAAGCCTTTCAGGTCCTCGATTTTTTCTATAGGACGCTCTGTGTAAAGCCCTTGAGGAGGCCAAGCCACTGAATACAACACCTTTAGGTTTTGTTTAGCAAATAGCTCATCCAGATACGGCTTAGAGACCTGATACATCTTAAATGACTCATCATAAGAGGTGGCCATAAAAGGAACAGAATCTAAAGCAAATACCGGATTTTCATTTGCCAAACCAGAAATGATAAATTCTCCCATTTCAATCTGCCGTGAACGCGTAGCATTTTTAATTTCGGCAGGTTTAATGAGTGACCCCCCTGGATGTACATTGATGGTGAGCTTGCCACCTGTGCCCTCTTCGATCTCTTTTACAAACTGGTTGATATTTTGTGTATGGAAGTTGGCTTCAGGATAAGCCGTTGCCATACGCCACGTTTGCGCTTGAGCTGCGGACAACGAAAAGGCCACCGCGGCACCTACAAAGACGAGTTGTTTTAGTTTCATATTTTCTCCTCGGGAGCCTAAAAAATAAGATAGGCTATTATTCTGAAATTCCAATGAAATAGAAATGGGGATCTCTACTAGGTCTGAAGCCGCTTTTACTCCTGCTTTTTCCCAAAACCTCCCCCCCCTGGGGTGTGAATCACAAATACATCACCTGCTTGCATCACCACCGAGGCCGTTGCACTCAAATCCTCTCTTGTGCCATCCGTGCGCTCCACATAGTTTACGCCTAGTGCTCCTGGCTGACCTCCCGCCGCACCAAATGGGGGCACCCGACGACGATTCGCAAGAATAGAGGCCGTCATTGGCTTAAGAAAACGTATACGCCGTGTGCCACCGTTCCCACCTGCAGCCTGCCCAGCGCCCCCACTCCCTGCTCGAATCGAGAACTCTTCTAATACAACGGGATAGCGCCATTCTAAAATTTCCGGGTCCGTAAGGCGTGAGTTCGTCATGTGGGTTTGCACCACGTCTGTTCCGGGAAAAACCTCGTGCGAGCCGTCAGTATTGAGAATTACCCCCGCGCCTGAACCACCAGCAATGGTTTCATAATATTGGTATTCGTCATCACCAAAGGTAAAGTTATTCATCGTGCCTTGGGATGCCGCCATTACACCTAAAGCCCCGTATAATGCATCCGTAATGCACTGAGAGGTTTCGACGTTGCCCGCCACAGTAGCTGCAGGGTAGGTAGGATTTAACATACTACCAGCGGGAATAATGACCTCGATCGGCTTTAGGCACCCTTGGTTCATCGGAATCTCATCATTGACTAAAGTCCGGAACACATACAACACTGCCGCCATACAAACTGCCTTAGGCGCATTAAAATTGCTGCTTAGCTGCTCTGATGTCCCGGTGAAATCAACCACAGCACTACGCTCGGCTTTATTCACCCGCACCGCTACTTGAATGTGCGCGCCATTATCCAGCTCGTAATAAAACTCACCATCTTGCAGCACATCAATGACGCGACGCACGGACTCTTCCGCATTATCTTGTACGTGCTGCATATAGGCTTGCACCACGTCCAAACCAAATGACTGCACCATGCGCTGCAACTCTTGCACCCCTTTTTCATTGGCTGCAATTTGTGCGCGTAAATCCGCCAAATTTTGCTCTATATTGCGAGCAGGATAGGGGCCACTGGATAACAGCTCTCGCAAAGCCTCCGCTCGCATTTCCCCTTTTTCTACCAATTTAAAATTATCAATCAGTACACCCTCTTCCATCACGGTACGACTGCCAGGAGGCATGGACCCCGGCGTAATCCCCCCTACATCCGCATGGTGCCCACGCGAAGCGACAAAAAACAGAATGTTCTCATCCGCCGCATCGAAAATTGGCGTCACAACCGTAATATCAGGTAAATGGGTACCGCCATTGTAGGGGTCATTTAACACATAGGTATCACCGGGTTGCATCTGTCCCGCATTTTTCTGAATCACCGCTTTAATGCTCTCTCCCATCGAACCCAAATGCACAGGCATATGAGGAGCATTCGCAATTAAATTGCCTTGAGCATCGAACAAAGCACAAGAAAAATCCAAGCGCTCTTTAATATTGACGGAAAAAGCGGTATTCGATAATGTGGCTCCCATTTGTTCAGCGATGGACATGAACAAATTATTAAAAATCTCCAGCATCACGGGATCCACATCCGTACCTATAGCCACTTTTTTGGCTTTGGCTTTAACACGGCTAAGCAACATCTCCCCAGCTGAAAGCAAATCGAGTTGCCATTCGGGCTCGACAATGGTGGTACCATTCTGATCAAAAACAATGGCGGGACCTAAAATGCGCACCCCTGTTTCTAGCTCATCACGGTTATATACAGGTGTGGAATGCGCCTGATCTTGCGAGAATACTCGCACATGCGCCAAAGCGGCCGGTGGCTCTAAAGGCTCTGTATTTGGGGCTGTAGGAACTAAATCCTCGCCGCTTTTACCAATCGCCTCTACTGACACGGCCTCTACAATCAGCGGCTTATCTCGCATTAAAAAGCTATAACGCTGCAAATACGCCTG
>NZ_JASLIX010000034.1:0-5850 GCF_030152715.1 Paenalcaligenes sp. | reverse complement strand
TCAAGCCACAGTGATAAAGACTCGCTCATCCCCAACAATTGCTGATAAATGGTAAGGCATTGCTCATAGGTATTTTGCAGTGGCAGTAGTTGTTGCTGCTGTTGTCGCTGCTGCTCCTGTAGTGCCTGAAATGCCTGCTCTTGCTCTTGTCGTTGCTGCCGCAATCGCAGCAAACCGCCATAAATAGGTTGGATCTGTGCTACCTGTTGGGCAAGCAGTAAGCGTTCTTGATCGGGTTTAAAGGCTAGCTGGGCCTGTTGCAAGCGCTGCGCTTCTTCGCTGAGCTGCTGGATCTCTGTACGCAACAAATGCTGTATATCTATCCAGCGTGATGCCTGCTGTAACACGTTGAGCTGCTGCTGAAGTTGTTCCTGTGCTTGTTTTTCTTGTTGGATCGCTAGCTGATAAGCGTGGACTTGCTCTGGAGCTAATAAGGCCACCCCTTCTAATTGGGCTTGCAACTGCTGCAGCTGCTGTTGCTCCATGCGTGTTTGCTCATGGACACGCTGAGAAATCTCACTATACATCGCCGTACCGGTGATCTGCTCCAGCATTTCTGATTTCTCACCCACATCTGCTTTCAAAAAAGCATCAAACTGGCCTTGGGCTAATAATACTGCACGTTGAAAGCGATCAAAATTCATGCCCGTTTTTTGCTCGACCACGTCGACAACCAAACGACGTTTGCTCTCTAGTAAGATACCCGTACTGGCATCGGCTATCTGATGATCAGGCTCTTGCAACCGACCAGTCGGGGATTTGCGCGCACGCCGTTGCTCCCAATGACAACGAAACACCCCACCCTGACCCGCAAACACCACCTCGGCATAGCATTCACCCGTATGCCGCGACATAATTTCATTATCACTTTTCGTAATACGACCTAAACGTGGCGTTTGCCCATATAAAGCCAAGCAAATGGCATCCAGTAGTGTGGATTTACCAGCACCCGTCGGCCCGACTAAGGCAAAAATCCCTTGCGAGGCATACGGCTCCCCCCGAAAATCAATACACCATTCGCCATACAAGGAGTTTAAATTTTTAAAACGTAACTCTAAGATTTTCATGGTGCTTCCTAGGCGTGCTGATCATCCTCTTGAATTTGCTGCAAAATCTGCTGATAGCAATGCCATAACGCTGGGTGTTGGGCTTGAGGCACTTGGTGCGCCGCTAAGCAACGTTCAAATACTTCCACTGGGCTAAGTTCATCTAACTGCTGAGCTTGGTGCTGAGCCTGTAGGGTTTGCTGGATCAGCAAAGGATTTTTAATGCGCAATATTTCCAATGTGCTTTCCTCTACCCACTGCTCTAGCTGCTGGCGCAAATGGGGTACACGCTCTGCGCCTGTATATTCCACCTCTAACCACGCTTGGCTTTGCACTTGCGCCAGCTGCTGGAGCTGTTGCTGAATCTGTGGCAGATCGCCTACCACCCGTACCAAATCCTGAAAACGCGGTACTGTTATCGTAGAGATTTTTCTTATGCCCTGAGTGAAATCCACCACTACTACTTGTTTTTGTTGTCCAGCCTCGCCGTAGCCCATGGGTATCGGTGAGCCGCTATAACGAATATGTTCCTGCTGAGCCACACACTGGGGCACGTGTAAATGCCCTAATGCCACATAATCAAAAATAGCGGGGAAAATATCAACGCCTGTTTTAACCAAATTCCCTACATATAAATCACGAACCCCATCGCCATCAATGGTTTTGCCGCCAGCCACAAACAAATGCCCCATAGCAATCACCGGAAGCGCTGCTAAGCCAGCCTGCTGGTGTTGCTGTTGCAAACGCTTAGCCTGCTGGGCGACCTCCTGATAATGCCGCATCAACCCCAAACCCATTTTTTTATTCTTATCGTCTAGGTTTTCCCCTGCTTCCAACCGGCGTAAATCCTGATCACGCAGATATGGCACGGCACAGACAATAGCTTGCGCTTCGCCGTTTTTTTCTAAGACGATGATCTCGTCCTCAATCCGCTCACTCATCGCCCCCACCACATGTACATGCAGATGTTTTAATAAAGCCTGTGGAGCGGTTAAAAAGGTAGGTGAATCATGGTTACCCGCGATAATCACCACATGCGAACAACAGGTCTGTGAGACCTGATACAAAAAACGATAATAATGAGTCTGTGCTGTGTGACTAGGGGTAGTCGTATCAAAAATATCCCCTGCCACCAAAAGCACATCAATTTGTTCGTTTTCAATGGTTGTTAATAGCCAATCAAAAAACGCCTCAAATTCAGCATCCCGTTTTTTGCCGTAAAGCGCACGGCCTAAATGCCAATCCGAAGTATGTAAAAAACGCATGAGGGAGGTTTCCTAAACAAAAACCTATCATAACAGTCTGTGCTAAATAGCAATAAATCCAACTAAATCAAATACGTAAAAAGCCGCTAAATTTTTCATTTAGCGGCCTTCTGTCCACTTTATTGCTTACAACATACCCAACTGTAAACGTGCGGATTCACTCATCATGTCTCGGCTCCATGGCGGGTCCCAAACCAGGTTAACATCGGCTTGAGTCACCCCTTGGATATTTAATACCTTTGCTCGAGCTTCTTCGGCGATAATCGGCCCCATCCCACACCCAGGCGCCGTTAACGTCATATCCAGTACTACAGAAAACTCATCCGCGTTTTCTTGTGTTACATGGCACTTATACACCAGTCCTAGGTTAACAATATCAACCGGTATTTCTGGGTCAAAGACTTCGGTGAGCACCACCCAACACGCCTCTTCGATGGTTTTTTCCGTAGCCGGCTGCTCTGGAATAAAGGCTTCTACCGTTTTTATCTCTTGTCCAATGGCATCACCATCCACACCCTCGATGCGATACATGTTGCCTTCAACGATCACGGTGTAGCTATTACCAAGCTTTTGCGTGATGGTGGCACTGCATCCTTTTTCGATGGTTACTGGCGAACCATAAGGAATAGTAACTGCCGGACAGTCCCGGCTGACGATGACTTCTTCGCGTTCAAAATAACTCATGACAACTGCCTTTACTCAGTTTTAGCGATCTCATCGTTTTGGTGAATCGCGTTATCTAATGTGTGCCACGCCAAAGAGGCGCATTTTACTCGAGCGGGGAACTCTTTTACCCCTGATAACACTTCTAATTTGCCTAGATCACGATCGGGGTGATCCTCTGTTAACATGGCATGCATGTCTTGGAATAACTGCTCTACTTCGGCTTTGGTTTTGCCTTTGCATGCCTCTGTCATCAGCGAGGCCGATGCCTTAGAGATCGCACACCCCTGACCAATAAACGAGACTTTTTCTACGACATCGTCTTTTAGGTGCACATAAACCCGCAATTGATCGCCACATAAAGGATTATGGCCGTCGGCTTTATGCGTTGCGTCTTCCATGTGGGCAAAATTGCGAGGGTTACGGTTGTGATCAAAAATTACCTCTTGGTAAAGATCACGTAAACCGCCAAAATCATCACTCATCGGAAACTCCAAATAGTTTTTGCGCTTTTTTCAAGCTTGTTACTAACGCATCCACATCATCAAAGCTGTTATATAAGGCAAAGGATGCGCGCGCGGTACCTGGAATACCAAAACGAGTCATCAGTGGCATCGCACAATGATGCCCGGCTCGAATGGCCACCCCATCCATATCTAATATGGTTCCTAAATCATGGGGGTGAATATCATCGACCAAAAAGGACAGCACACCGGCTTTTTGCGCGGCGGTGCCCACCAAGGTGATGCCTTTAAGCTGTTGCAATTGTTCGGTTGCATAACGCAATAACGCGTCCTCGTGCGCAGCAATCTGTGCTAAACCCACCGATTGCACATAGCGTAAAGCCTCGGCCAATACGATTACCCCGGCGATATTGGGCGTGCCCGCCTCGAAGCGCTGTGGCACGGGCGCATAAGTGCTGCCCTCAAAGCTAACGGTATGGATCATATCGCCACCACCACGCCATGGTGACATCGCATCGAGGATATCGTATTTGGCGTACAACACCCCTGTGCCCGTAGGACCATAGATCTTATGCCCAGAAAATACATAAAAATCACAATCCAACGCCTGAACATCTACCACGGTATGAGCAACGGCTTGTGCGCCATCAATCAAGACTTTTGCGCCTACTTGATGCGCTAACCGCGTCATCTCGGCAACAGGGTTTACTGTCCCGAGTGCATTGGATACATGCACAATTCCCACTAGCTTGGTTTTTTCACTCAGAAGCTGCTGATACGCATCCAGATCCAGCTCACCGTTATCCAGAACCGGTACAACCTTAATCACGGCACCCGTACGTTGTGCCACTAACTGCCAAGGCACGATGTTGGAATGGTGCTCCAAGCCAGTTAGCACAATTTCATCACCGGCTTTTAAGTTATCCAACCCCCAAGTATACGCCACCAAGTTAATGCTATCGGTTGTTCCAGCGGTAAATACAATTTCTTCTACACGCCGCGCGTTTAGAAATTGCTGGGTGGTAACACGCGCCTGATCATACAAATCCGTTGCATGTTGGGATAACCAATGCACACCACGGTGAATATTGGCATTGGACTTTTCATAAAAATCCTTTTCCGCCTGAATTACAACGGCGGGTTTTTGCGTGGTCGCGCCATTATCCAAATAAACAAGGCGCTGCCCGCGAACAGGCTGCGCCAAGATAGGAAAATCGGCGCGCCGATCAAGCTGCATTGCAGGTGTAGTGACCGGCTCTACCATGGTGTTACTCTCCTAGTTGGCTTGCGCCAGGTAATCGAGATTGGATCCCTGCCGTAGCCCGTTGACGTAAAGCTTCAGACTGAACACGCTCGAGTACCTCGGCGGCAAACGCATAAATCAGCAAATTAAACGCGTCTTCGCGATCTAAACCACGTGAGCGTAAATAAAATAAGCTGTCTTCATCAATTTGACCTACCGTGGCGCCATGCGCGCATTTCACATCATCGGCGTAGATTTCTAGCTCGGGTTTGCTATCAGCTTTTGCCATTTTGGATAGCAGCAAGCTATCTGAACGCTGGATTGCATCCGTGCCGTCCGCGCCCTTATGAACCACAATACGCCCTGAAAACACACCACGCCCCCGATCAGCCATAATGCCACGATAGTATTCATGGCTCGTGCAGTTAGGAACGGCATGATGAATCTGGGTGTAATGATCCACATGACGACGCTCATTGGTGTAATACAGCCCGTTTAGTAACGTATGGCAACGCTCACCATTAAAGCGTGTGGTGATGTTCGTCCGTGCAAGTTGCGCCCCAAAAGAAAAAGAATGCGACTCATAGTGTGAGTTTTGCTCTTGCTCGGCATCAATAGAAGCTAAGTGCACCGCACTTTCGCTCTGGGTTTGTAGCTTAAAATGCACCAAATTCGCATCACGGTCGGTCCAAACACGCGTTACCGCATTGCTTAAGCCAGAAAAATCATCGGCACTGATGTAATGTTCGACCACGGTCGCATGCGCACCGGCTTCAAGCGCAATAAAGTTACGCGTAAAAGCGGCACAATTACCCGGCCCGGAAACAAACACCAGATGAATGGGCTTCTCGACTTGAACTGCGCGCGATACACGCACAAAGGCCCCATCCTGTGCTAAGCCCAGGTTTAAAGCATCGGGGCTAAAGCCATCATCCGCTTGACCATAAATGGTTTCGAGTGCGGTGGGCTCATTAGCGCAAACCTCTGCTACCGAACGTAGACTCACACCAGTAGGCATATCGGTTGAGGATAAGTCAGCGGCAAACTGCCCATCCACAAAAACCAACCAGTACGCTTGCTCATTGTTTTTACAGGAATCCACCAACGCTTTAGCATCAAAAGCCTCGGCAACCTGATACTGCTTGCTATCTAATAAAGCCAGTGATGTA
>NZ_JASLIX010000076.1:0-3341 GCF_030152715.1 Paenalcaligenes sp. | reverse complement strand
TGCTGAGCAAGTAAACGTAATAGTTCTACACCGGTGTAACCCGTGGCGCCAACAATACCAACTTTTATTTTTGTAGGCTGAGCAGATGTGGACATGGTTCCCCTTTTTATATGAGAAAAAATAAATCAATCATCTGTTTATGATATAGGATCTGTGATTTTTTTGGGGATTTCTCAGCATAGAGATCAAAAAACAAAACCCCGACCAGAGTCGGGGTTTTGTACATACACCAGCCAAAGCTGGCGCATACGCAAAAAATTAGCGCTTGCTGAACTGTTTGCGACGACGTGCTTTGTGGAAACCGACTTTTTTACGTTCGACTTCACGAGCATCACGCGTAACCAAACCAGCTTGTTTAAGTGTAGGTTTGAGCGTTTCGTCGAAATCAATCAAAGCACGGGTAATACCGTGACGTACAGCACCCGCCTGACCGCTTTCGCCGCCACCGTGTACGTTAACTTTGATATCAAAGTTTTCTAGTAGCCCAGTCAAAACCAAAGGCTGGCGCACAATCATGCGGCCGGTTTCGCGAGCAAAGTATTCGTCTACAGGTTTACCGTTTACAACAATAGCACCTGTACCCTTTTTGATAAAAACACGAGCTACCGAAGATTTGCGGCGCCCGGTACCGTAATTCCAATTACCGATCATGACCTGTCCTTAGATATCCAGGGGTTTAGGCTGTTGGGCCGCATGGGGATGTTCGGCGCCAGCATAAACCTTGAGTTTCTTGGCCATGGCGTAACCCAATGGGCCTTTGGGGAGCATACCTTTGACGGCTTTTTCTAAAGCACGACCAGGGAAACGCTGTTGCATGGTTTCGAAGTTGGTCTCTTTGATACCACCAACATAACCGGTATGACGGTAGTATTTTTTGTCTTGCATTTTATTGCCGGTAACGCGTAGTTCTGCTGCGTTAATCACAACAATATAATCACCCGTGTCAACGTGCGGAGTGTATTCAGGTTTGTGTTTACCACGTAGGCGGCGTGCAACTTCGCTGGCCACACGACCGAGGACTTTGTCCTTGGCATCAATCACAAACCACTCACGACGGACTTCATGGGGTTTGGCCACAAAGGTCTTCATGATAGGTTCCTAATAAAAAGGCATTACGCCATAAACAATCATATTTAATCTTGTTCGCCAAGACGTTATGATTCGCCCGTGCCAACACGATTAAAGAGTAAACACAAAATTTTAACACAAAAAAAATAAAAACAATAAAAAAACCCCCATTCCATAACGAATGGGGGTTTTTGGCCACAAAGGGCTTATTTGTTGCGGTTCGCCAGAGCGATACCTAAGTAGTTATCGTAGGAGCCTTCAGCAACACGGAACCATGGCACAAGCTCATCACGGAAGCTCATGTAGTTTTCGTAAATACGTTTAAAGCGCTCGTCTTTGTCGCAGAACTCTTTATATAGCTCGTTGGCAGCGGCAAAAGATGCATCCATAACATCGCGAGGGAAGGCTTTTAATACAGCACCGCTTGCGATCAGACGACGCAATGCACCTGGGCTTTGTGAATCATAGACGGTGAGCATTTTGTCACCGGCAGCGCGAGAAGCGGTCTCCACTAAAGATTGATATGCTTTAGGTAGCTCGTTATAAGCATCGTTGTTTACATAGAGCGATACTTGAGCAGAGCCTTCCCACCACCCGGGGTAATAGTAATACTTAGCGACTTTTTGCAAGCCGAGCTTTTCATCGTCCACGGGGCCAACGAACTCTACCGCATCCAATGTCCCTTTTTCTAGAGAGGGGTAAATATCCCCTGGTGGAACCTGCTGAGGCACCACACCCAGACGCGCTAAGACCTCGCCCGCAAAACCGGCCGTGCGCATTTTCAAGCCTTTTAGGTCTTCAATGGATTTGATTTCTTTACGATACCAACCACCCATCTGGGTGCCAGTGTTACCAAATGGGAAGTTAACAATATTACGCGTAGCAAAAAGCTCGCGCATTAGCTTTAGCCCATCCCCTTCGTGCATCCAAGCGTTCATTTGGCGTGAGTTTAAGCCAAACGGCACAGCGGTATCAAAACAGAAAGAAGGGTCTTTGCCGTAGAAGTAGTAAGAAGCGGTTTGACCGGCTTCTACTGTACGGTTTTCTACTGCGTCCATGACTTCGAAACCGGGAACAATTTCCCCAGCGGGATAAAGACGGATGGAGAAATTACCATCAGACGCCTCTTCGACCATTTTGACAAAAAGCTCAGCGGCAGAGTACAAAGCGGGCAAAGAAGGACCATAAGTGGAAGTCATCTTCCAGCTGATTTTAGGTAGGCTTTCGGCAATAGCTGGCGCAGCTACCGCGGCAGAGCCTGCGACGGCGGTCAAGCCGGCTTTTTTAAGAAATGAACGACGCTGCATCGCGTAGATCCTCCGTGGCGTTCAAGTTAATAAATGACCGGAAATGACACGGCCGATCTTTGATCATACACCGTGCCAATATGATCTGTAACTAGGGTTTGCACAGGGTAATTAGGTTGTGCTATGAGCTAAATGTAACATCAGTTCCCAGCAACAGCCATCTGTTCAATCAAAATTGAACCAGTTTGCTTACCACCACGGATCAACTCGTCTGCCCCGACTGCAACCACTTGTTGATACATTTGCGCCAAGTTGCCAGCAATAGTGATTTCCTCAACCGCATGCTGAATCTCCCCATTTTCAACCCAATAACCAAAAGCGCCACGAGAATAATCACCGGTGACGTAATTAACACCCTGCCCGATCAGCTCTGTCACATACAGCCCAGTTCCCATTTTTTTAAGCATGGCTGCTAAGTCATCCTGCGCTTGTGTATGGGACGACAGTAAACGCAAGTTATGGGCGCCTCCGGCATTACCCGTTGTTTTCATCCCAAGTTTACGCGCTGTATACGAAGACAGAAAATAACCATGGAGCTCCCCCTGGTCTACGATCACGCGGTCAGTAGTTTTTACCCCCTCGGAATCAAACGGCGCACTACCCAGGCCAGCGACAACATGGGGACGCTCAATGATCTGGATGTGGGGGGCAAACACCGCTTTACCGAGTTGATCGAGCAAAAAAGAGGTCTTACGATACAACGCTCCCCCACTTGCGGCTCGGACAAAAGAGCCCAGTAACCCCGCTGCTAGCGAGGCATCAAAAAGCACTGGGTATTTGCCCGTTTTAAGTCGTTTTGCCCCCAATCGGGCCACGGTACGTGCAGCGGCGATACGCCCTACCGATTCCGGCGTATCCAACAAACGTGGCTTACGCGCTACAGTGTACCAATAGTCTCTTTGCATCCCTTGGTCATTTTCGGCAATAGGCGTAGCTGAAATACTGTAACGACTATACGGGTAGCCA
>NZ_JASLIX010000075.1:0-3512 GCF_030152715.1 Paenalcaligenes sp. | reverse complement strand
CCGTGGGGAAAAGGCTGGTGCTTTAGATAAGTCACGTCGTCCACGTGGGGCGAAACCACAAGGGCGTGCTGAAGGATTTGCACAGAAAAAAGGGCGCGGCCGTTTTGAGGCGCGTGCCGGGCAGCGTTAAACGTATATGCTGGTAAAAAACACCCCAAATGCTGATATGGCACTTGGGGTGTTTTTATTAGAAAAGCACCGTGCAACTAGCGAATGAGATTTGGTAGCCCTGTGGCAATTTGCGGTAAGCAAAACACCAAAGCAAGTACGGCAATTTCAATGATCAAAAAGGGTACCGCAGCACGGTAAATCTGAGGCAGACGTATTGAGCTGGGCACCACACTTTGCATCACAATCAGTAGCAGACCAAACGGTGGGGTAAGCAAACCAATTTCCAGTGTAATAAGAATCATTACCCCTAACCATACGGTATCCACCCCAGCGGCTACTGCTAGCGGCATAAAAAACGGTAAGGCAATCATCATCATACTCACCTGATCCAACACCATCCCCAGCACGAGTAAAATCAGTAGCATACCGATTACCAAAGTGACTTGGTTTAAGCCCAAGCCTTTAATTAAGCCTAAAAAGCCTGTGCTTGCACCAGAAAAACTGAGCAATTGGGCAAAGGTGGTAGAGGCCGCTAAAATAAATAAAATAACAACGGATACCTTGGCCGTTTCGATTAGGCTTTTCCATAAGGCCGGCCAGCTAAAGGCTCGATAAAACAAGGTGGCTACCACAGAAGCCGTAACGCCAATGGCCGCGGACTCAGTAGGAGAAGCCCAACCCGCCAGCATAGAACCGACCACAGCGATAAAAATACCAAGCAAGGGAACCACGTCTTTGACAAAGGGCCGCCATTTTTGCCAGCCGCTCAACCCCAGGTCATCGTTAGGGTCAGAGGGGGCGTCTTGGGGGCGCAAACGGCTACGAATCACCACATAGGCCAAAAAACCCATAGCCATGACCAAGCCCGGCAAAATGCCACCAATTAAAAGACGCTCAATAGAAATACCAGCTAAGCTGCCGAGCATCACAGCCAAAGCAGATGGGGGAATGAGCATAGCAATCCCCCCGACCGCCATGATCGGCCCCATGGACATGGTAGGGTGATAACCACGACGTTGCATTTCTGGCATCATCACTCCGCCCATCATGGCTGTATTCGCAATAGAGGAACCAGACAGCGTAGCAAAAGTAGTACCACCCAAAATACTTACGATAGAGAGTTTGCCGGGGACGCGTGAGATCACACGCTCAATTGCTGTAATCGCTTTAAAAGCCAAGCCGGTATGAAATAAGACTTCTCCCATCAACACAAAGAGGGGGATAGGAGTCAAAGAAAAGCTGGTAATGGAAGAGGTCGTATTGCGTACCCATTGGGCCAGACCGGCTTCTTGACCTAAAAACACCCAAGCTCCAATCAGGTTGACGGCCAAAAACGCAAAAACCACTGGCGTGCCTACTGCCATTAAGAAAAATAGGGTGCCCAGCATCAGGGCTAATGCAGATTGCCATTCCATGGTTAGGCCTTTTGACGAAATTCAAGAGCAAGGCGACGACCAAACTCAATGGTTAATAAGCTTGACCCAAAAAGTAGCGGCACACTTAGCCACCATTCAGGAAAAATCAGTTCTTTAAACACCACACTGCCTTGCTGCTGGGCGTCCAACAACACCATTAGCGATTGGTAGGCCAACACAGCACAGACGATGAGCCCAACGGCATGACAAAATAAGGCGAAAAAGCGTTGTAAAAAGCGCGGTAAAAGATGCAAAATCACATCGACTCGAATATGGCCATTGTGATAGAGCAGCCATGGCGCTGCGATAAAGGTGGCTACCATCAACATGTACTCGGTAATTTCCACGCCTGCAGGAATCAGGTCGATGTTTAAATTACGCAGCACCACATCAGCGGTGACCAGTACACTCATCAAGCCAAAGATGATAGCTGCGAGCGCACCACAACAGGACATCAGAGCGTGATAGAGACGATTTTGGCTAAGGGTCGAAGATTCAGACATCGTGTTCTCTTTGGTTCAGAAAGGAAAAGGCATCGTTGGCCTAAGCACGCCGATGCCTTTTATGGGATACATCAGAATTAAGCAGGGTCTTTACCAAAAAGGCGTTCAATTTCTTTAGCGTTTTTGGGGCTGACTTTGTGTAAATTGTCCCAGCCAGCTTGATACGCTTTGTTGAGCAGATCGGTGGCCGCTTCTTCAGACAAAGTAAGTACTTGAACCCCCGCGTCTTCTTGTCGACGTTTCTCTTGCTCACCACGCTCTAGCTCTGCCTCGTTAAGCGACTCCACCCACTGTACTTGTTTCTGTAAAAAGGCTTTTTGTTCATCGTTCAGTTTTTCCCAGCTGTTTTTATTCATAAAAAAGCCGACTTCTACATTATAAAAACCGGGTTCTACACGATATTTGGTTTTTTCTTGCCATCCTAAGTCCAATAAACCGACAGAGGGCCAGCCGTAGCCGTCTACTACCCCACGCTCGAGCGCGGTATAGGTTTCTCCAGGAGCAATTTGAATAGCGGTTGCTCCCAGTGTACGTAATAGCGCTAAGTAGACTGGAGTACTGCGGATCTTAAAGCCTTTAAGCTCGGCTTTATCAATAGGCTTATTCACATAGAGATGGTATTGCAGGCCATCGGTAACGCGAGCTAACCACACCATATTTGCTTTGTCTTGGTGGATTTGGTTCATGAGCGCATAACCACCATTTTCGCGTAACTCGCTCATGCGACGATCGGTAAGCGTCATGGCAAGGGCTTCAGGCACTAAATTGGCATGAAAAACCGCGCTGGTATTAGCAAAGTCGACAACCCCAGAGCGTAAAGCATTGCCGACCTCAAAGGTAGGGATAGACTCAGGGCCACCTACGACGTGAATCTGTAAAATGCCTTTGCCTTCGTTGTTCACCTTTTCTACAAAAGCATGAAAGCGCTCGGAGAAAAAAGCGTCTTGGGTGAAAGCGGACACGGCTTTAAGCGTGGTTTCCGCAGCCTGTAAGCCAAAGGCGCTTAGTGCTAGTGTGGCACCAATCAGTAGACGAGAAGAAATGTTGAACATGATAGGCCGTTCCTGTGTTGTCGCGTAAAGCATGAAATCCAATATATTTATAGTTAAATATATTACCGATAAACTATCTCTTCGGCTGCATAGGGTTTTTACCAGTAAGCCGGCTTAGTCTTGTGGTATTTAACGTTAAGGATTGTGGGTAGGTACTGGATTGGCCCAAAGCTCAGGTACAATTTTGTGGTGTTGTGAGTATGTGACAAGGAAATAGAATGCGGGTGGCATGGCTTTTATTTGTGGCAGGATTGGTAGCAGGGTGCCAGCGCGCGCCCTCTTTTGCATTAGTGGGCTCGTACTTTCCGGCGTGGCTAATTTTTATTTTATTGGCGACTTTAGTCACTATTGTGATTCGCTTTGTCTTTATTCGCCTGGGGATTGATGATGCCTTGCGTTTTAAATTATTAGTCTATGTTTGTATTGCGCTG
>NZ_JASLIX010000052.1:0-53626 GCF_030152715.1 Paenalcaligenes sp. | reverse complement strand
TGCATCGTGGCCGTATCCTGTGGTTGTGCCATATTGACATAGATGCGGGGCAAGTAGAACAGCCCCGCAAACCAAGCGGTCACGAGTAGAATATGTAGAGCTTTAAGCCACAAAAATGCCATTAGTTTTGTCCACGTAGTTGACCATTACCTGTAAGCACCCATTTTTGGGTGGTGAGCCCCTCAAGGCCGACGGGGCCGCGTGCATGCAAACGGTTGGTAGAGATGCCGATTTCTGCGCCTAAACCGTATTCAAAACCATCAGCAAAGCAAGTGGGTAGGTTGACATAAACGGAGCTGGAGTCGACCTCGCGTTGAAAGCGACGTGCAGCCTCTAGGTTTTCGGTCACAATGGATTCCGTGTGTTCGGAACTGTACTGAGCGATGTGATCCATGGCCTGATCGATGGAGCTCACAATGCGTATAGCTAAGATGGGAGCCAAGTACTCCGTTTCCCAATCTGCTTCGGTTGCAGGCAGAATGCCGCTAACCAGCGCTTGTGTTTTTTCACAGCCGCGTAGCTCTACCCCTTTATCTTGAAGGGCTTGGGCTAAATCTGGCAATACGGCTGGTGCAATTTCGCTATGTACCAAGAGCGTTTCCATGGTGCCGCAAATACCGTAGCGATAGGTTTTGGCATTGATCGCAATACGCTGTGCTTTTTCTACATGCGCATCTTTATCAATGTAAAGATGGCAGTTACCATCTAGGTGCTTGATGAGGGGTACTTTGGCTTCTGCGCTTAAGCGTGCAATAAGGCCTTTGCCCCCGCGCGGCACAATCACATCCACATAGTCGGTCATTGTAATTAAGTGGCCTACGGCACCGCGATCGGTTGTGCCGATGACTTGTACAGTATGCTCTGGTAACCCCGCTGCAATAAGGCCTTGACGAATAATTGCCCCGAGTGCTTGATTAGAATGAAAGGCCTCGCTACCACCGCGAAGAATGGTGGCATTTCCAGACTTTAGACAGAGCGCAGCGGCGTCAATCGTCACGTTTGGGCGGGATTCATAAATAATACCAATCACCCCTAAAGGCACCCGCATTTGAGCGACATCCATGCCATTAGGACGTTTGATAGTGGGGCCTAGGGAACCAACGGGATCAGGCATGGCGGCGATTTGGCGTAAGCCCGTTGCCATGGTATTTAGAGCGTGATCCGACAGTTTTAGCCTATCTACAAGAGCGGTCTCTAAACCATTTTTTTCGGCGGCTTCGATATCTTTGGCATTCTCTGCTTGTAGTTGAGATCGATTCGCCTCGATTAAATCAGCCATAGCAAGTAAGGCTTTTGATTTTTGTGCATCCGAGGCATTACGGATGGTTTTGGCTGCGGTGCGTGCCTGTTGGCCAATACGCAGCATATCTTGGGCCAAAGCGTCAAGGTTTTGTTCTGTCATAGCAGTACACCAGTAAATCAGTCGAATAAAATCGCCGTAGCGCGTTTAAGCGGCCAGAGCAATACGTAAACATAGGCGCGCGGCTTCTTCCCAGGGGTCTTGAATTTGACCGGGAGCAGGGACACCTTTAATAAGTCGATCCAAATCGTGAGCATGCCGTACCGCCGCTGGCCAAATAGAGGCGGGCAGGCGTTGTACGCATTGTCGCAGCTGTTGCTCACGTTGTCCAAAAATCCGATTTTGTTTAAAAAAGGATTGGGGGTTAGCCCCGCTTTGTTGTAAGGCGGCCAAAGCCGCAAGGAGGCGGATCTCGTCACCAATTGCCCATAAAATCAAGGGCAAGGCCTCGCCTTCGCCACGTAAACCATGCAAAATGGTGAGCGCTCTTTTTGCATGGCCTGCGAGCATGGCATCACGCAGGTCAAAGATATTATATCGAGCTACGTTTAAAACGGCAGCCTGTACTTGTTCGAGACTGAGCTCACCACTAGGGTAGAGGAGCTCCATTTTTTTGAGCTCTTGGTGGGCGGCGAGTAAATTGCCTTCCACTTGGTCGGCGAGCCAATACAGTGCATCTTTATGTAAAGATTGCTTTTGCTGTTGTGCGCGTTGCTGGAGCCATTGCGGTAGTTGGTTTTTATGGATGGAGGGCACCTCAATCCATTGCGCGTATTGTTGTAGTTGCTTAACCCATTTGCTATTACGAGTAGCTCGGTCTAGACGTGGGAGCTGAAACAAAAGGACTTGGTCATCGCTTTGGGATTGTTCGCAAAGGCGTCCGATGGCTTCAGCACCAGTACGACCGGGTTTGCCTGTAGCAAGGCTAATATCGATAAAGCGTTTATCACCAAATAAAGAGAGTGCTTGAGTATTTTCAAAAATGGTAGCCCAGTCGCTGCGCGCATCCATGACATAGCGATGGCGTTCGGTGTAGCCTTGTTGTTGAGCAGCAGCCCGAATGGCATCACACTGCTCAATATGAAGAAGTATCTCGTCACCACTTACTACATAAATGGGTTTGAGAGGTTGAAGCGCAGAGCCACGAGACATAGTCGCTTAATCAAAAGAGGTTGCTGAGGCGGGCGGGTTAGCGTCTGGTAACAAGGGTAAGGAGTCCTGTTGCTGGCTACGCATATAAGCATGTTTGACTTCGTCAGCACTCAAGCGTCGCATCATTTGTTCTACTAATGATAATTCCATATGTTGAAAAACGCTTTGAATTTCCATGCGAGTGGCATGAACGGCGTTAGGATTATTAGGAATTTCTCGAATCGCTGTGAGTGTAGTGGGTGATATTAGCTCATGCCCGTTTTGATCGATAAGAGTGAACTCGATGGATAAGAGGAGCTCGTAATTTTCCACATTTCCGTTAGGATCTAAGGAAAGCTCTCGTTGATAGCGATTTTGATTGATTGCTAGAAGCTGGGCAGAGGCCTGTTCTGGACTGTTAGTCCAGCGTAGTTGTGGTGAATTAGCTGACACCATACGCCGTAATTGCGCGCCAAAAGCCGAGTTTTCCGCGATATTGGTGTAGAGAGAGTGAAATGGCAGCGCTTGGGCTTGTTTGAGTTTGAAGCCACAGGCGCTGACCAGCAGGCTGAGCGCCAACAAGACAAGTGCGAAGCGTGCGAAAGCTGAGATAGAAGTCGAGTTGGCGTTCATAATGGACTACCCTACAACAATGTTAACGAGGCGGCCTGGAACCACAATAATACGTTTAGGCGCTTTGCCTTCGAGGTAGCGCTGAGCGGCTTCATGAGCGACCGCAGCTTGCTCAATGGCCGTTTTGTCGGCATCTGCGGGAACGGTCAGGCTGCCACGTAGTTTGCCGTTGACCTGTAGGGTCAGCGTGATTTCATCGGCCACCAAAGCAGCTTCGTCGACCTTTGGCCATGGCGCATCAAGCAAGTCGCCAAAGTGCTCATGATAGCCAAGATCGGTCCAGAGTTTCCACGTAATGTGAGGTACTACAGGGTACAGTACGCGTAATAGGATTGAAAAGCACTCCGCTAATGTCGCATGATGGGCGGCGTTGGCTTCAAGCTGGGCATGATCTAGGGTGTTGAGCATTTTCATGGCCCCAGATACAACGGTATTGTACTGAATACGCTGGTAGTCGTAATCCGCTTGTTTTAGGATAGCGTGAATTTCACGGCGTAGGTCTTTGGCTTTAGTATCTAGATCGGCGGGTATGGCTTGGCCAGCGCCTTGCTTTAGTGCCTCTTGGTGTTTATAAGCAAAATTCCATAAGCGGCGTAAATAGCGATTTGCACCATCAATGCCTGACTCAGCCCACTCTAGGGTTTGCTCTGGTGGGCTAGCAAACATGATAAACAATCGAGCGGTATCGGCCCCCATCTCGTCAATAAGATGTTGGGGGTCTACACCGTTATTTTTTGACTTGGACATGGTGCCGATGCCATCGTAATTGACTTCGGAGCCGTCCGATTTTAGGCGTGCGCCAATAATGTTGCCCTTGTCGTCATAGATGTTGTCGACTTGATCTGGACCAAAGTATTCAATACCCCCTTGAGGTGTACGACGAGTATAAATATGGTTCAGAACCATACCTTGAGTAAGTAAGCGGGTAAAAGGCTCATCAAACTTTACTAACCCAAGATCACGCATGACTTTGGTCCAGAATCGAGCATAGAGCAGGTGTAAGACCGCGTGCTCAATCCCACCAATGTACTGATCCATAGGCATCCAGTACTCGTTACGCGCATCGACCATGGCCTCGTTGTTATTAGAGGAGGCATAACGCATAAAATACCAGGATGAATCGACAAAAGTATCCATGGTGTCGGTTTCTCGGCGAGCGTCTTTGCCGCAAGAGGGGCACTGGCATCGCAAGAAGTCTTCGTCTTTATTAAGTGGGTTGCCGCTACCATCTGGGATTAAGTGTTCAGGCAAGACTACAGGTAGGTCTTTTTCTGGAACGGGTACAGGGCCGCAGTCCTCGCAGTGAATAATGGGGATAGGTGTACCCCAGTAGCGTTGGCGGGAAATGCCCCAGTCGCGTAAGCGGTAAGTGGTTTTTTTCTCGCCTAAGCCTTGTTGCTTAAGGTAGTCGGCGATACGGTCGATGGCCTCTGTGCTGCTTAGCCCAGAGTAGTCACCGGAGTTAACGGTTACACCGTTGTCTTTATCGGCATACCAGTCTTGCCATTTGGTGTCAGAGAAGACCTGGTCACCGACTTGAATGACTTGCTGTATAGGAAGCTGGTATTTGAGTGCAAAGGCAAAGTCACGCTCATCATGAGCAGGCACACCCATTACAGCGCCATCGCCATAGCTCATGAGTACATAGTTACCGACCCAAACAGGAATTGCTTGTTGGGTGATGGGGTGGGTGACAAATAAGCCGGTGGGCATTCCCTCTTTGTCACGAGTAGCAATATCGGCTTCGCTTTGACCGCCAAGTTTGCATTTTTCAATGAAAGCAGCCAGTTCAGGGTTGGATTGAGCCGCTTGGGTTGCGATTGGGTGCTCGGGCGCGACAGCGCAGAAGGTAACCCCCATGATGGTGTCAGCGCGGGTGGTGAACACATACATGCGACCGTCTTGGATAAGTTGACCAGCGTCGTCGCGAATGGTGTGTGTAAAAGCAAAGCGTACCCCAAAGCTTTTGCCAATCCAGTTTTCTTGCATGGTACGCACACGCTCAGGCCAGCCGTCGAGCTGTTGCGTATGCTCCAGAAGCTCGTCGGCGTATTTGGTGATGGCTAAGTAATAGCCAGGGATCTCGCGTTTTTCGACCAAAGCACCAGAGCGCCAGCCGCGTCCATCGATCACCTGTTCGTTGGCCAGCACGGTTTGATCGACAGGGTCCCAGTTAACGACTTGGGTTTTACGATAGGCAATCCCCGCCTCGAGCATTTTTAAAAATAGCCACTGGTTCCATTTGTAGTAGTCTGGGTCGCAGGCACACATTTCGCGCGACCAGTCGATAGCCAACCCCATCGCATTCATTTGTTTTTTCATGTAGGCGATGTTGTCGTAGGTCCATTTTGCTGGGGGAACCTGTGATTTGATTGCCGCGTTCTCTGCGGGCATGCCAAAAGCATCCCATCCCATGGGCATCAGAACGTTATAGCCACGCAGTCGTAGTTGACGTGCCATGACGTCGTTAATGGTGTAGTTACGCACGTGACCCATATGCAGCTTGCCGCTAGGATAGGGGAGCATAGAACATGCGTAAAACTTGGGTTTTAGGCTGCCGTCCGGATTGGTAGCGTTTTCTACTACGCGGTAGGCATCACGTTCCTGCCAGTTTTGTTGGGCAGCACGTTCGACTTCGTGTGGATGATAACTTTCCTGCATGAGATATGAGAGACCAAATAAGGAATGAATAAAGAATAACCCTTACATTATACGGGGCAAAAAAAGTTGCGCCAGTAGGTAGGAACAAATTCCTGACCACAAAAAAGCCCTGCGTGAGCAGGGCTTTATGTCGTTAGTACACTAAAGTGAATAGTGATTAACGTAAACGAGTTTCTTTGTACTCGACGTGTTTGCGTGCCACAGGGTCAAATTTTTTGATGACCATTTTTTCGGGCGTATTGCGCTTGTTTTTAGTCGTGGTGTAGAAGTGACCAGTACCAGCGGAAGATTCGAGTTTAATTTTCTCGCGTATACCTTTAGCCATGATGTAAATCCTTTTAAGTAGCTGTGAGAAATAAGCGAGCGATTAAACGCGTTCGCCGCGAGCGCGCATATCGGCTAAAACAGCATCAATGCCATTTTTGTCGATGAGACGCAAAGCCTGGGTGGATACACGTAGACGTACCCAGCGGTTTTCGCTTTCTACCCAGAAACGACGAGATTGTAGATTAGGCAAAAAACGACGTTTGGTTTTGTTGTTTGCGTGAGAAACATTGTTGCCCACCATTGGGCGTTTTCCGGTAACTCGGCATACGCGTGCCATGGTTATACCCCTTTAGAGTCTAAATCGGCTTCCGCGCTTGCAGTAAAATGGGTTACTACGGGCGCATTAAAGCACAACACTAAATAATGAAATTAAGCCATTCACTATTTAGGCTATAGTAGTTCATAAAACAAAGTATTCTAATATAGAAAACCAGCGTAAATCAAGTACTAGCTTGATTGTTGTAGTGCTCTGCGACCAGAAAACCACGAAATACTGACGCAGCCCGCAAGGACAGCAACAAGCGGTATAGCAGAGAGGTCTTGCCATAGACTGACGCTAAGACCAGCGAGAGCACCACAAAGCATTTGGAGTGTACCCATTAGGGCAGAGGCCACCCCAAGACGGTGACCCTGTTCGGATAAGGCAAGGGCGGCAGCATTGGGGTTAATAAAGCCTTGGCAGGCCATAAAACCCATGAGCATCGCCATGACGCCATAGACATTGATTATACCGAAAAGCGTAAACATTAACCCAGTTAATACAATAGCAAGCTGTAGGTTTTGAGCGACAGATAGCAGTTGTTGGGGGGTAAAGTGGTTAAGTAAACGGGCGCCAATTTGGGAGGATAATATCAAGCAAAATGCATTGAGCCCAAATAAAAAGCCAAACCAGTGAGTAGGAACTTCAAAAACACTAATAAATGTACGAGGGGAGCCACTGATGTAGGCAAACATACCAGCAGAACCAAAAGCGGCAGCTAAAGAGTAAAAGAAAAAGCCACGATGTAAAAATAATGCTTTGTAGTTATGAGCAATGGTGCTTACACGCAACGGGTTAACGTTTTCTGGGGCTAGAGTCTCGCGCATAAAAAAGGCTGCGCTTAGCAAGAGTAAAGCGCCGCAGAGTGTAATAACGTAAAAAATGACCCGCCAATGTGCAAAAACTAAGATTTGGCCACCAATAATGGGTGCTAGGATGGGGGTGGCGCCCATAATTAACATGATGAGTGAAAGCGCTTTAGCGGCATCACGCGTATCAAGCTGATCTCGAATAACGGCACGAGGGATAACAGCGCCAGCAGCCCCTCCAAAAGCTTGAGCGATACGCCACCACATGAGATGCTCAATATCATGACTAAAAGACACCGCAAAGGAGGCAATGCTAAAAAGAGCAAGTCCAAAAATCAGTGGGAGCTTACGCCCAAAGCGATCTGCAATTGGGCCATAAAAAAGCTGGGCTAATGCCATGCCTAGTAAATAACTGGCTAAAGTACGTTCTACATTTCCTTCTGTGGTGTGCAAGTCACTGGCAATAGCCGGGAATGCAGGTAAATACATATCAATAGCCAAAGGGGCAAGAGCGGTCAATAAGCCCATGAGCACCAGCCAGGCTGGGAATTGACGTGTAAGGTGGCGAGAGGAGGTGTCAGGCATAATAGAGACAGTATAAGCAACCAGTAAGAGTTCGACATAGTAGCACGCAGCATGAATCAATACGGGGATTCCTGACAGTGTGTACGGCCATGGAACCCCATTTTGTACAACATCATGGAGGTAGAAAAATGAGCGTTAATGCAGCGATCCAGTCCGTGATCGATCGTTTACCTATTCCAACTTTGTTGGTGTTACCTGATGGTTCTAAAGTTGGCCATTCGGATCCAAGGCTAACTGTACATGCTAAAACCACAGGGGCTCTGGCGCATTTGGCAGCAGGTCAGGTAGGCTTACTTGGAGAGGATTATGTGGCTGGGGATTTCGATTTCTCTGGTTCGATGCGTGATTTAATGCAGGCTGCGGCGGCGATTTTACCTGATACGCCGATTAATCAGGCAAAAGCGGGAGCGTTTACACAACTGATCCACCGCTTGCGATCAGTGTGGCGTCACTCTATTGAGCGTGATGCAAAGCAAATTGAATTTCATTATGATTTATCTGATGATTTTTATGCGTTGTGGTTAGATCCTTTACGTGTGTATTCATGCGCTTATTATGCGGAGCCGGATTTTTCATTAGCGCAAGCGCAAGAAGCTAAGCTGGATCTGATTTGTCGTAAATTAAATTTGCAGCCGGGTGAACGTTTTTTGGATATGGGTGCCGGTTGGGGCGGGTTGTTGTTGTGGGCTGCAGAGCATTATGGGGTACAGGCTACCGGTATTACCTTGTCACGCAATCAGCATGCTTATGTGAATCAGCTGATAGAGCAAAAAGGCTTAAGTGGACGTGTGCGTATGGAGCTTTTGGATTATCGTCGGCTCCCCACGAATCAGCCTTTTGACAAAATGGCTTCTGTTGGAATGTTTGAGCATGTGGGGCGAGCTCAACTCACTGATTATTTTGCTCGTATTCGTGGTTTACTACGCCCAGGTGGTTTAGTTATGAATCATGGTATTACCTCAGGGGGCGTGGAGCATACCCAGCTCGGGGCGGGTATGGGCGAGTTCATCGAAAAGTATATTTTCCCAGGCGGTGAGCTGACCCATATTAGTTATGTCTTGCGTCATTTGGCTGAAGGGGGGCTAGAGGCGTTAGATATAGAAAACTTGCGTCCACATTATGCTCGCACTTTGTGGGCATGGAGCGACGCGTTAGAGCAAAACTTGGATGAAGCTAAACGCCTTTTAGAGGGTGAGCAAGGGCAGCGCTCATTGCGAGCGTATCGGGTGTACTTGGCCGGATGTGCGATGGGCTTTGAGCATGGTTGGATTTCCTTGCATCAGGTATTGGCCCAACCTAGCCAAGGGGGGCGCTCTGATGAGTTGGACTACCCTCAAGACCAGAGCTACCCATGGCGTAGGGCTTATATTTATGGTTCGCGCTAAAAAGCTTGTGTATCAAGGAGCCGGAACATTTCATTACGATCCCCACCACGACGGCCGCGCCAGATTTCGGTGGTAGGGAATGGGAAGATGTCTTGCTCGCTAGCGCTTAGCTTTGGTGAGGTTTGCTGCAAAATATAACGGCACTTTGAGTTAAAACTAAAGTTAAGCGCATCAAACACATAAAAAGAGGCGCGCTGGCCTAAACCTAGATTGACGGTGCGTACACAGCTATTGGGCGTTAAGGCATGGATTTGTTGAGCAAGTTGGTGGGAAACGTGGCGGTAGCTACGCGCATAATCCAGTGCGGGCATCCAAAGCGTTACAAGCAACAGCCAAGCCGTAATTAGGCCGCCAGCTGAAAGCACCGTACCTCGCCAAAGAGCTGGGGGATGGGTGCGTAAGCGCCAAAGCACTAGCATTAGCCAAGCCAAGCTGCCGATGATAGCGACCACAAGTGCGGGCCAAGCGATGCTGGTGTCAAACCCTTGGGTTTGGCGCGCAATGCTGTGGGCAATTTTTGGGGGCCAACCTGTATGTAAAGCAATCCAACCTAACCAGATCGTGGCAGTAATTAATGAGAAACACATGACTGCAAACCAGTCAAAACTATTGATCGCCCCCCGACGTAAAGTAGGTAAAGAAAACGCGGCAAGCGTGGCGCTTGGGATGACTAGCCAGGTATACTCAGGCTCAAACGCTTGTTGCGCAAAGAGTAAATAGCATAAAGGACCAATAGCTAAGCTCAGAGGGATAGCAATATGCGCAAAGCGTAACCACGCACGCCACTGCCATACAGCGATCAAGGCAAGCGGCCAAGTTGGCCATAAGAACCAGAGCAAATCACGCCCAGAGCGTAAGATAGAAGAGGGATCTGGCCAATGGAGCTGAGCCTGATGCCAGAGCCACCATTGTTGCCACCAATAGTTAGACTGCTGGGCAGGTAATATCCATAAACTACAGAGTAGTGCTGTCCCGAAGATAACCCAGAGGAGCTGTTTGGCATAAGGTCGTAAGCTTACACATAGAACGAAGGCGAGAATAATGCCAACGCCTAAGCTAAAAGCAGCCCCTAAGCCCTGATTGAGCAAGGTGCCGGCTAGGGCTAGTGTGAGTAGAATAGTAGCCGTGCGTGGGCGTTTGCTATATAAGCTAAGCGCATATAGCGCACTGGAGTAGAGCGCTAGACTTAATGGTACGGCAGAGGTTTCATGCAGGCGCCAAAGAATACCAATGGTGGCCACGCACAGAAGAAGCGCGGCATCGGCGATCATGCGCCCATAATCAATGGGAGAGGGCTCACCGCCAAATGGCAAAGGTAAAGGCTGTGCGGCTTTTTGTTTGGCTAGTCTAAATACGCCTTGCCATAAGGTGGTGATGAGTATTAAAAAATAGAGTAAATTGGGTAGACGTGATGCTAGGATGTTGGCGTCTAGCTCTGAGCTAAACCATTGAAAAAAGGGGCTAAGTAAATAGATACTTAGGGCTCCTAGCCAAATATGTAGTGGTCCGCCTTCGGCGTAGGCAAGTTCGCCGATTTGAGGCGTGATGATGGCTTGCCAGTTGGGTTGCTGTAGGGCAGAGAGCATGGCTGCTAAGCCAATAACATCATCACTTTTCCAAGGGTCACGGAAAAACAAGCCCGCTAGAATATATATTAAGCCTACAACCCATAGTAGCGCGCGCGGCAACTTGCTGGCTGCAGGGGTGGTAAGGCGAGCGGGGGTAGAGGTAGGAGTAGTATTCAACACAACATGATAATAAAGCTAACACAAGAGCCATATCTTAAAGCATATTGGGTTGAATAGCGAAATGGGGTAGGCATAAAAAAAGCAGCTGAGTTCAGCTGCTTTTTTGGATGGAGCAATTACGCTTTTTGGCGTGTACCTGCAGTACGAGCGAAACGTGCGCGGAATTTTTCAACACGACCTGTTTCGACGATGCGAGTTTGTGCGCCCGTGTAGAAGGGGTGGGATTCAGCGGTTACGTCACATTTGAAAAGAGGGTAAGTTTTACCGTCGAGCTCGATAGTTTCGCGAGTGTTAACGGTAGAACGTGTGATAAATGTGTTACCAGTTTGCTGGTCCAAGAACACCACTTCGCGGTATTCGGGATGGATGCCTACTTTCATGATGTTATCCTGTTGTTTAAAGCGGACCGCCAACAGATGGAATAACAACAATCTGCCACGTATCCTGTAAAACCAAAGATTTTATCATTTAGAAAGGATTTTGCAAAGCCTATTTGTACGTAATTAAAGGCGGTCAAGGGTTTTGTTGTGGAAAAGCGAATGGCTTAGAGTACACCCTGCTCTGCTAGAGAGGCGGCGTGGCCAGCTGTAACAATCAGGTGGTCGATGAGCCGAATATCGACTAAGGAGAGTGCTTTTTGTAAGTGCTGAGTAAGAGCAATATCAGCGGCACTCGCTGTGCGTACGCCAGAGGGATGATTATGTGCCAAGATAAGCGCAGCAGCATGGTGCTTGAGGGCCGATTTCACAATTTCCCTTGGGTACACGGAGGCTTGAGATAATGTGCCTCTTGAAACCTCTTCACTGGTAATCAGGTGAAGTTGATTGTCTAGGTACAAGGCGATGCAGTGCTCTATCGTTAGGTGTCCTAGGCGAGCGATGCAATAATCTTTAACCAAGCTAGGTTGGTTCATGACAGGCCCTTGTTTTAGACTTTGCTGAAGAGCGCGTCGATTGATTTCACCTATTGCTTGTAATTCGCAGGCTTTAGCGACGCCTATGCCCTTTTGTTGTAAAAGGGATTGGGTTTCCGCTGCTAAAAGTCCGCGTAAACCACCAAGTTGCTCTAAAAGCTGTTGTGCTAAAGCCAATACTGACAATTGAGGAGTGCCAGTGCGTAAAATGATGGCTAATAACTCAGCATCGCTTAGCGCCTGAGGACCGGACTGCAATAAACGTTCACGAGGCCGCACATCATTTAGGGATTTACTGTTATAAGTCATAGTAAGCATTAAAATAAGCCAATGAAATTAGGATTTAATGACTTATTAGGGTGACAGACCTTGAGCGCGAATAACCATGAAGTACCGCCAATTGTCCATGCGGATTCTTACTTAACTTTGCACTATTGCATTCAGATTTTCTCGGGGCCGGCCGGTGGAACAATCTTTGCGAATACCTTTGACGGCAAGCCCGCCACCTTACAGATGGGGGTCGGGCAGTGGGCGCCAGGTTTGGAGCAGGCCCTATTAGGTAAAAAAGAGGGTGAGACATTTGGCTGTGTTTTAGAGCCAGAGCAAGCGTATGGCGAGCGCAATCCTGCTTTAGTGCAGTGGGTAAGCAAAAGCATGTTAGAAGACTTAACAGACCCCGAATCGAATTATCAGCCCGGGGATATGGTGGAGTTTTTAGCTCCAACCGGAATACGTTACGCTGGTGTGCTAAAACAGTGGGGTGAGCACGAAGCCCTATTTGATTTTAATCATCCCTTAGCCGGCGCTCAAATTCGTTTGGACGTACAGATTTTAGGAATACTATGAAGCCTCAGATTGAATCATTAGAAAATATGGAAATTATGCTGGCCCAGCCCCGTGGCTTTTGTGCTGGTGTAGATAGAGCTATTGATATTGTAGAGCGTGCTTTAGAACTACATGGCAAGCCAATTTATGTACGTCACGAAATTGTACATAATCGCTATGTTGTTGAAAATTTGCGCAATAAAGGGGCGATTTTTATTAAAGAGCTTGACGAGGCACCAGCAGGAGCCATTGTGGTATTTTCAGCTCACGGGGTATCGCTAGCGGTCCGAGAGGAAGCCGCACGTCGTGGCCTAACCGTATTTGATGCTACCTGTCCTTTGGTGACCAAAGTCCACCGCGAGGTCTCAAAGATGCGAGCAGATGGTCGAGAGATCATTATGATCGGTCATAAAGGTCACCCTGAGGTAGAAGGCACATTAGGGCAGGCGACCGAGGGCATGTTTTTAGTGGAAACCGTAGAGGACGTGCACAATTTACAGGTCTCAGATCCAGATAATTTGGCTTTTGTGACGCAGACCACGTTATCGGTTGATGATGCGGCTGAAGTTGCCAATGCTTTACGTCAGCGTTTTCCTAATATTGTTGAGCCCAAAAAGAGCGACATTTGCTATGCCACACAGAACCGACAAGATGCAGTGAAATTTATGGCGCCACAGGCAGACGTGGTGCTGGTCGTAGGAAGTGTTAATAGTTCAAACTCGAATCGCTTGCGCGAGGTTGCCGAACGCATGGGGACTCCCGCTTATCTGCTGGACGATCCGGAGATGATTCAGCCCGAGTGGCTAGAAAACCGTCCGCGTGTGGGCATTACGGCAGGTGCTTCGGCACCAGAGGAGCTAGTGCAGCAGGTTATTGAGCGTATTAAAGCCCTGGGTGCGGTATCGGTACGTAATCTTGATGGTGTAGAAGAAAGCATTGCTTTTCCTTTGCCGCGAGAACTATCAAGAAAAACTCAAAATGCCCCTTCAGTTTAAAAGGGGCCATGAAAGCGCGCGCTCATAGCGCGCTTTTTTATGGAGACAAGGATGCGAGTAGGTTTTGTAGGCTTGGGCCGTATGGGGTTGCCTATGTGTCAGCGGCTTTTGCAAGCAGGTCATACGCTCACTGTATGGAATCGTAGTTCAGAAAAAGCCCATGATTTAATTAAACAAGGTGCACAGCTAGCAACGACTCCTGCGCAGTTAGCTGCGCAATCCGATATTATTTTAATGTGCTTATTTGATGCTGCCGCTATTGAGACGGTTATGTATGGTGAGCAAGGGTTAGCGTCAGTCACGAGTGCAAACAAAATTATCGTGGATCATGCTACGGTTTCCCCACAGCAAACTAAACAGCTGGCCGCGCGCTTGCCTCAAGGGTGGATATGGTTAGATGCCCCTGTTTCAGGTGGAACGGCGGGGGCGGAAGCTGGAACTTTGGCGGTGATGGTCGGTGGGGAAGCATCAGCGTTACAACAGGTACGGCCTTACTTGCAGGCCTATGCGGCGCGTATTACCCATATGGGTGCAGTGGGGGCAGGGCAGGTGACAAAACTATGCAATCAAACTATTGTTACGGCCACCATTGCAGCGATTGCCGAAGCAGTATGCTTAGCCCAAGAAGCACATATTGATAGCAAGCAGCTAGCAACTGCGCTGGCCGGAGGGTGGGCTGATTCGACGCTCTTGCCTATTTTTGTAGAGCGTATGCATAATCTACCGAGCGAGGCGACAGCTACAGTGCAAACAATGCTAAAAGATTTAACAGCGATTACCGATTTAGCTACTCTGCAGCAGACAGCAATGCCGGTGAGTCACACGGTATATCAGCTTTATCAGCTGGCTGCCAAACAAGGTCTGGTGCATGCCGATGTGTCGCATATTATTCAAACACTTCAAGGAAAACAATGAAAGCAACGCATAAGATCGTAGCTGGGGTGGCACTGCTCGCCGCAGTATATGCTGGGTCAGCATGGTATTTAGGGAAAAAAGCAGAGGCTGAAATTTCTCATCAGATAGAGCAGTTAAACGCTGCTGTGGCAACACATTTAGCCGTGAACTTAGAGGAAAGCCAAGCCAAGCTGCGGGTAGTGAGTTATGATCGCCACTGGTTTAGCGCCAAAATTAATTATGAATTGGTTGTGCAGGATGCAGAGCATAAGCATCAAATTTTATTCCAAGACCATTTGCGGCATGGACCTTTGCCCTTGACTGCATTGGGGCATGGGCATTGGCGCCCCATGTTAGCCTATAGTGAGTTCACTTTATTGCCGACGGATACGGTACAGATGTGGTTTGAGGCTGCACAAAATCAAGCACCTTTGGTGGCAAAAACTGTAATTGGGCTAGATGGTGCAACGCAGAGCCAGTTGGATTTTGCGGCTTTGGACTATAGTGATGCGGCGGGGAATAAATTGACAGCCACCGCGGCCCAAGCACAAATCCAGTATCAGTCCCAAAAAGAACAGTTACAGGTTCAGGCTGATTTGCCCAGTCTTAGCTGGTTAGAGGGTGAAGATAAAACACAAATACAGCTGTTGGGAACGACGCTGGAAAGCAATTTAAGTGGCTTTTCTTCTGCTCAGCAGGCTTCTGCTCGTATTCAAAGCACACAGCTACGTATGGATTGGGGACAGAGTACACAGGTGGTGGTGGATAATCTGCAAATGATTTCAGATTATGCATTGCATAATGAGCTCTTGGATAGTGCTGTGCAGTACGACTTGGGGCAGATTTATATTGATGACCATGACTTAGGGCAAGTCGTGTTGGCTGTGGATGTGAAGCGTTTGGATTATCAGGTATTAAATGCCCTAAGCCAGCACCCTGATTTAGAGCAAATGGACGAAGAGGCGATACGGCCCTATGCACAAAAGCTCTTAGCCCATCGGCCCGAGGTAAACCTAAATCAATTAACACTCAGTAATCCAGCTGGTACCAGTGAGCTGGTTTTACGCATGCATTTAGCTCCAACCGCACTGGACGAGGATGTGAGCTCAGGGATCGATCTTGCGCATTATGTTGATTCGTTGCAGATGCAGTTGCAAACATCTCGCTCCATGATTCAGGGGTATTTTGCCGAGGAGTCGATTTTGAGTAGCTTAGCAGATATGCTCATAGCACGTTCTGCCGAACAACTGCAAGAGGTGGACCTAGTTGAATACGATGGGGATGCATTGCGTTTTGCTTTACAGTTTGATGCACAGAGCAATCAGCTACTGTTAAATCAAAAGCCGATTACAGCCGAAGAGCTAGCGTATTTGATTATTGCGATGCAAATGGGGGGCTTATTTTAGGCCTGCGTTTAATAGCAATTGATAGGTTTGGTGCAAGTCTAAACCCATGACGCCGCTATAACTACCTGTTAAATGGGTGACAAAGGCGGCGGCCATACCTTGGATGCCGTAAGCACCCGCTTTGCCCAGAGGCTCTTGGCTCTGACAATATATGTCTATTTCCGCTGGGCTTAGAGGTTTAAAACGAATGGTGCTGGTCGAGAGCGCTTTATAGTGATTTTCCCCTACGCTTAAGCACATGGCCGTGTGGACATGGTGTTCTTGCCCAGATAATAATTGGAGAAACGCTTTCGCCTCTTGCAGGTTTTTGGGCTTAGCCAGAATCTGCCCCTGTAGTTCGACCGTTGTATCAGCGCAAAGAATGGGCCAGGGATAGAGTTGTGGTTGCTGAGCATGCCATTGTTTGGCATGCTCAAGCTTTTCGTGCGCCGTGCGCTGTACATAGTCAATGGCAGATTCATTTGCATGAATGGGTTCATCCTCGCCAGCGGGAGTGGGCACGATTAAGACTTCGTGAGTGATATCGATTTGCTTAAGTAGCTCATGCCGACGCGGGCTTGCCGAAGCTAAATAAATAGGCTGTTGTATCAACATGATGGTACTTGAAGTATATGTAGGCTATTTGTGCCACCGGCTGTATCCAGTTGGCCTTTGGTTAGGATGACCCAGTCTCCGGGTTGTACTGCCCCTTGTTTGCAGAGTTCTTGCATGGCTGCCGGGGCAATATCGGCATCGTTATATTGGCTGGCATCAAACGCTACACTATATACCCCCCGAAATAAGGCCGCACGGCGCTGGGTGCTAGCATGGCGTGTAAAACAAAAAATGGGTACAGAGGATTTGATGCGTGACATGATCAGGGGGGTGCGGCCGCTTTCGCTTAAGCTGATAATGGCTTTGATACCAGGGTAGTGGTTAGCTGCATACATAGCAGAAAGCGCAATGGTGTCGTCACAACGAGCAAAATGTTCCCCTAGTCGGTGTTTAGAGATACCGCTGGTAGGTTCGGCCTCAGCGCCAACACAAATGCGCGCCATGGCGGTAATAGCCTCTACTGGATATTGGCCGGTGGCGCTTTCGCCCGATAGCATCACGGCATCCGTATAGTCTAATACCGCATTTGCCACGTCAGAGACCTCTGCGCGCGTTGGTACGGGACTATGGGTCATGGACTCCATCATTTGTGTTGCGGTTATCACAATTTTATTTAAACGACGCGCATGTTGGATAATCCGTTTTTGAATGCCTACTAATCTTGCATCGCCGATTTCTACACCTAAATCACCGCGCGCTACCATGACGCCGTCGCTAGCTGAAATAATATCATCAAGCGCTTCATCATCAGCAACAGCTTCGGCACGCTCGATTTTTGCAATTAACCAAGCATCGGAGCCAGCCGCTTGTAGAAGTGATCGAGCTTGCTGCATGTCGGTGCCATAGCGAGGGAAAGACACCGCGACATAATCGAGTGCTAATTCGGCAGCAAGCTGGATATCTTCTCGGTCTTTGGGCGTAAGACTCGGTGCGGCGATGCCACCGCCACGACGATTGATGCCTTTGTTGTTAGAGAGCTCGCCCCCGTTGATCACTCGTGTTTGCACCTGATGCTCATCGACCTGCTCGACTTGCAGCACGATCTTGCCATCATCTAAGAGTAGCTCGTCTCCAGGATGACAAGCTTGGATAAGGGGTGGGTATTCGACCGCTACTATAGTGTTGGTTCCGGCATCGATCGGATGCGTGGTCGATAAAGTGAAGGATTGCCCAGCTTTTAGCTGTACGCTTTGGTCGGCAAAACGCGCAATACGGATTTTAGGGCCTTGTAAATCCCCCATAATGGCCACGAAACGACCGTGCTTAGCGGCAATTTTCCGTACGAGCTCAGTTTTTTCACGGTGGCTATCTGCACTTCCGTGTGAAAAATTGAGACGAGCAACATCTAAGCCTGCAAGAATGAGTTTTTCAATGGCTTGTTCATGATCACTAGCAGGACCAAGGGTAGCAACAATTTTAGTGCGTCTTTTTGCCATGGAGTTAGCTCCGGTGATAGGGGTGATGATGGTTAATCGACCAAGCACGATAGAGCTGCTCAGCCAGCAAAACACGCACCATGGGGTGCGGCAAGGTTAAATCCGATAAGCGAATTTTTTGAGCACAGCGTTGTTTAAGGTTGGCATCGAGGCCATCTGGCCCCCCAATAATAATTGCAATATCTTGACTTTGATCGCGCCAGCGTTGGAGCTGCTCTGCTAACTGCATAGTGGTAAGGGCTCGACCGCGTTCATCTAAGGCGACGACGTGGGCATGAGTTGGAATGGCTTGCTCAATACGCTTGGCTTCGGCAGCCATCATTTGCTCGACGGTTTTACCCGTCGTACGTGGTTCTGGTTTGATTTCTTTGAGCTCTAGGGCGTAATCCGCGGGAAGACGTTGACTATAGTCTTGCCATGCGGTAGTTACCCAGTCTGGCATGCGTTGACCAACGGCAATAATAGTGATTTTCATTACAGTAAACGCCCCTAAGGGCGTTGAGTTAGTCATCCGATAGGTTAGGCATTTGATCGACCTTAAGGTCCAACTCAATGGGATCCTCACCCCAAATTTCTTCTAGGTTGTAGTAATCGCGTATTGCCGGTTGCATAGCATGGATAACCACGTCACCTAGATCGACTAAAACCCATTCTCCTGTGTCTGCTCCTTCGTAGGCCAGCACAGATAAACCAGCTTGTTTGGCGGCAGCAATCACGCTTTCAGCTAAGGCTTTTGTTTGGCGATTGGAGTTTCCGCTAGCAATCACAACACGATCAAATAAACCGGTGAGTTTAGAGGTGTTAAAAGCTTTAATGTCTTTGGCTTTGACGTCTTCGAGGGCATCGACCACAAGACGGAGTTGATCTTCTATGTTCATAAGTGTTTTCATGGCTGATAAAGTTGGTGTTGAGTCAGGTAGTGCAAAACGCTGTCTGGCACTAGTTGCGCCACGGACTGATCTTGATGTAGCCGTTCTCGTATCAGCGTAGCGGAAATTGGGCTGGGTTTAAAGTCTATATAGTGAATGTTTTTATTGTGTTCGGCTAAGTAGTGAGACAATTGCTCTGGCGGGGTGAGCGCACTACCCGGGCGCTGCGCTACAGCAAGATCCACATGTTGCAAAATATCTTGCCAACGATGCCAGCTGGTAAAGTTTTGGAGTTGGTCTGCACCCAGCAACCAGAAATAGTGAGCCGAAGCAGGAAGGGTTGCCACCGTATCGTATGTGTACGTTGGCCCACCCCGTTGGATTTCGGTTGTATTGACTCTAAATGTCGGGTAAGGCTGGGTGGCAAGCTCGAGCATCGCTACACGATGTGTGCTATTTGCGCCGAGCTGTGATTTTTGCCAAGGCTGGGCGGCGGGGATGAATTGGACCTCGTCCAAGCGCAGCTGCTGTTGCGCAGCTTGAGCTAAAGCCAGATGCGCAACATGTACCGGATCAAAACTCCCGCCTAAGAGTCCGATGCGTTTTTTAGCCATTCGCGTGGTTTTAAATAGTCGTACAGTTTAGCCTCAGGGCTATTGGGCTCAGGGTTCCAACAATAACGCCAAGCGGCCATCGGAGGCATAGAAAGAAGAATGGACTCAGTGCGCCCGCCAGATTGCAGACCAAATAAGGTGCCGCGATCAAAGACCAGATTGAATTCCACATAGCGGCCTCGGCGATATGCTTGGAAATCGCGCTCGCGCTCGCCGTATTCCAGATGACGACGTGCTTCAACGATAGGCATATAAGCTTTGGTGAAATGGTCACCGACTGAACGGATTAAAGCGAAGCTTTGTTCAAAGTCAGGGGTATTTAAATCATCAAAGAAAATACCACCGATCCCTCGGGTTTCTTGGCGATGTTTTAAATAAAAGTAATCATCACACCATTTTTTATAAGCGGGGTATTTATCTGGGCCAAAAGGGGCCAGTGAGTCTGCGCAAGTTTGATGAAAATGTACTACGTCTTCTAAAAAGGGATAGTACGGGGTGAGATCCATGCCGCCACCAAACCAAAACACAGGCTCCTGCGTCTCGTTGGTGGGGTGTGCTACAAACATGCGCACATTCATATGGGTAGTGGGGATATAGGGGTTGCGTGGGTGAATCACCAAAGATACCCCCATGGCCTCCCAAGGGCGACCGGCTAGTTCAGGTCGCTGTGCGCTAGCAGAAGGAGGAAGCTGAGAGCCTTTTACATGGCTAAATAGGACGGCGGCGCGCTCAAAAAGCTGCCCATTTTCTAGATAGCGAGAAATGCCACCACCGCCTTCTTCGCGTTCCCAGCGATCGGTAACAAAAGAAGCCCCATCCGCCGCTTCGAGTTGACGGATGATGGCCTCTTGTAACCCTGTTAGATAGTCATAAACCGGTTGTACAGAGAAACTTGTCATAATTATTCGTTGGTTGGTAAAGCGCGCCAGCCAATATCACTGCGGAACTGTTTACCATCAAAATGAATGTCAGATATTGTGGCGTAAGCGGTTTGTTGTGCACGCCGAATGGAGTCGCCCAGTGCCGTGACACACAATACGCGCCCACCTGAGGTTTTTAGTACCCCATTATCTAAGGTAGTACCCGCATGAAAGACCATGCAGCTATCTGAATCGGCCGGTAAAGCTTGGATCGTATCATCAAGACGGGGGGATTCTGGGTAGTTAGCCGCGGCCATGACGACGCCGATAGCGGTACGTCGATCCCAGTCGATATGGGCTTGATCCAGTTTGCCTGCTAAAGCAAGCTCAAAGACCTCTGTTAGGTCGTTTTTGATACGCATCATAATGGGTTGCGTTTCGGGATCACCAAGGCGACAGTTGTACTCCAGTACTTTAAGAGGGCGTGTGGCATCTGGACCATCGCCAATCATTAGCCCTGCATATAAAAAGCCAGTATAAGGAATGCCTTCTTTAGCCATACCCTGTAGCGTGGGATGAATGACTTCGCGCATAATGCGATTGTGCAAGGTGGGGCTGACGATGGGGGCAGGTGAATAGGCGCCCATACCACCTGTGTTTGGGCCTTGGTCGTTATCTTTAAGGCGTTTGTGGTCTTGGCTGGTGGCCATGGGTAAGACATGCTTGCCATCGGCCATCACAATAAAGCTAGCCTCTTCACCAGTAAGAAACTCTTCGATAACGACGCGTGCCCCCGCCGAGCCAAAAACGCCTCCGCCAAGCATATCTTCAACCGCAGCTAAGGCCTCGGCTTCGGTCATGGCGACAATTACCCCTTTACCAGCGGCAAGACCGTCTGCTTTGACCACGATAGGAGCACCCTGTTCACGGATATAAGCTTTAGCCTGCTCTAAATCGGTAAATGTGGCATAGGCTGCTGTGGGAATCTGGTGACGCTGCATGAAGTCTTTAGCGTACTCCTTAGAGCTTTCTAGTTGTGCAGCGGCTTGGGTAGGACCAAAGATTTTGAGTCCAGCAGCACGAAACGCATCAACTACTCCAGCGGCTAAGGGGGCTTCGGGGCCGACGACAGCAAAGGCGATCTGATTGTCTTGGGCAAACTGAACCAGCTCGGCAACCTCGGTGATTGCTATGTTTTGCATGCGCTCACCAAGGGCGGTGCCGCCGTTGCCAGGAGCAACAAAAACGCATTGTACGCGTTGTGATTGAGTGAGGCGCCATGCCAAGGCATGTTCACGGCCGCCACCGCCGATAACTAATAGCTTCATAATGGAATAAAGAGGGTAGTAGATTGATCAGTCAATATTATTCGGTTTCGTCCATCACAGCTGTGGTGTAGACCTCTTGGACATCGTCAAGAGACTCTAAAGCATCAAGCAGCTTGCGCATCATGATGGCATCTTCGCCTTCGAGCTCGGTTTCGTTTTCTGCTTTCATGGTGACCTCGGCGACCTCTGGTGTTAGCCCCGCTGCGGCAAATGCATCTTTTACGGCACTGAAATCAGAGGGGGCACAGATGACCTCGATCAAGCCCTCTTCGTCGGTAATTACGTCCTCGGCACCGGCCTCTAGGGCTGCCTCCATCACGGCCTCCTCGCTGGTGCCAGGGGCAAAGATAAACTGTCCACAATGTTTAAACTGGAAAACAACGGAGCCATCTACCCCTAGGTTGCCACCATGTTTGTTAAAAGCGTGACGGACCTCGGGAGCTGTACGGTTACGGTTATCGGTTAAACAATCCACAATGACGGCAGCGCCGCCTACACCATAACCCTCGTAACGTACTTCTTCGTAGTTGCCTTCATCGGCACCACCTGCGCCGCGCTGGATGGCGCGGTTAACGTTGTCTTTAGGCATGTTGGCGGCAGTGGCCTTATCCATGGCTAAACGTAAGCGTGGATTCGACTCGGGGTCAGGGCCTGCCTCGCGTGCCGCGACCGTAATTTCGCGGATGATTTTAGTCCAGATTTTCGCGCGCTTTGCGTCTTGACGTCCTTTGCGATGTTGGATATTAGCCCATTTACTGTGACCAGCCATAACAAGTACCAAAAGTAAAAGTGGATAGAAAAGTGTTAAGCGCGGTAAGGGAATCCGTGCTTAAGCCCGAGTGTGGACTACACTGATAAAAGCGGTGTAGTAAATATGATCTTATTGTATAACGAGATGGATAAAATCCATTATGGTAACACTTTAAGGAGGTTATATGCCTAGCGTAGTCGTGGCAGTGGGTCGGGCTGAGTCCAACCAACGGTGGGTGGAGGTTTTTCAACAGTTACAGCCAGACTGGTCGTTTTTCGCTTGGGAGCCACAAGCAGATCAAGCACCAGCTGATTTTGCCGTGGTCTGGCGGCCTTCGGTACAACTGTTTCAGGACCAACCCAGTTTACAAGCCATATTTAACATTGGCGCTGGCGTGGATGGTATTGATTTTAGCCAAATTCCAGACTCTGTGCCCGTTTATCGCGTTGAGGATGCGGGTATGGCAGTGCAAATGGCTGAATATGCGGTCTATGGCATGTTGCTTGCGACACAACGCTTTGCACCTTATGTAAAGCAGCAGGCTCAGCAACAATGGTTACAACAAGAGCCTATTTATAGAAAACAATGGCCTGTGGGCGTAATGGGTTATGGACAAATTGGGCGTCAGGTCGCACAAGTACTACATCAGCTGGGCTATCCCGTATCTGTGTGGACACGTACGGCTCGCGCTGCGGACTCAGGAATCCAGTTTTTTGCAGGGCAGGAGCAGTTTTCAGCCTTTTTACAACAAAGCCGTGTGTTGGTAAATGTGTTGCCATTGACACCACAGACGCGCGGTATTATTAATCAGGCGGCGTTGGCGCAGTTACAGCCCCAAGGCTTTGTGATCAATATGGCGCGAGGCCCTCATATTGTAGAACAAGACCTGATTCATATGCTTGATTCTGGGCATGTAACGGGTGCTTTGCTCGATGTTTTTGATATAGAACCATTGCCGCAGACACATCCTTTTTGGCGACACCCCCGTATCCATGTCACACCTCATATTTCTGGAGTGTCACTGCGTGAGCCCACAGCACAACAGATCCATCAAAAAATGCAAGCCCTTTTGCAAAATCAGCCAGTCAGTGGTTTAGTGGATAGAAGTCGTATGTATTAATCGCCAATAGACAACATCAGGAGAAAACGATGACGAGCACGATGAAAGCAATTCGTATTGAAAAAAACGGTGGCCCTGAAGTCATGCAATGGGTGGATGTACCCGTACCAACCCCCAAAGCAGATGAAGTCGTGGTGCGGAATAAAGCGGTGGGCTTGAACTTTATTGATATTTACTATAGAGACGGGCTTTACCCTGGGGAACTACCGCATGGATTGGGTTTTGAGGGGGCCGGCGTAGTAGAGGCCGTAGGAGCGGATGTGACCCATGTGCAGGTGGGGGAGCGTGTGGCATATGGACAGGGGCCATTAGGCGCTTATGCACAAATGCATTGCTTGCCTGCTGATCGAGTGGTGAAGTTACCAGATGAGATCAGCTTCGAAGAGGGGGCGGCCATGATGCTCAAAGGCTTAACCGTGCAGTATTTGTTTAGACAAACCTATCGCTTAGAACCGGGGCAGACCATTTTATTTCATGCAGCGGCTGGGGGCGTGGGTTTAATTGCTTGCCAATGGGCCAAAGCGCTAGGTGTAAAACTGATTGGCACCACATCTAGTGCGGAAAAAGCTGCCTTAGCTAAAGCGCATGGGGCGTGGGAAGTGATTAACTATAAAACCGAGGATGTGGTTGAGCGGGTGCGTGAGCTCACCCAAGGGGAAATGCTACCAGTGGTCTATGATGGGGTAGGGGCGGCCACGTGGGAGCGCTCATTAGATTGTCTACAGCCACGCGGTTTAATGGTGAGTTATGGCAATGCCTCGGGGCCTGTTACTGGGGTTAATTTAGGGATTCTGGCACAAAAAGGCTCATTGTATGTGACGCGTCCAATGGTTGGAACCTATGTGGCAACCCAAGAAAGCATGCAGTCCGCGGCAACGGAGCTGTTTGATCTAGTGGTAGCGGGGCAGATTAAAATTAATATTGGACAGCGTTTTGCACTACAAGAGGTTGCTAAAGCGCATGAGGCTTTGGCCGCAGGCAAAACCACAGGAGCAACCATATTAACTTTGGACTAAAAGCAAAAAACCCATTCCAAGGAATGGGTTTTTTCTTGATGCAAAGCTTTTTGCGTAAAGAGGATTAGGAGTGTTTTAGATGATACTGCTGTACACGTTGAACCTCGTTTTTTGAGCCTAAGATAACGCCTACGCGCTGATGCAAAGCATTGGGCTCAATTTCTAAAATACGCTGCTCGCCATCGATAGCAGCACCACCCGCTTGCTCTACTAAAAAGCTCATGGGGTTTGCTTCATACATAAGACGTAGTTTACCGTGACGCACGGATTCGCGTTGGTCACGTGGATACATAAAAATCCCGCCACGGCACATAATACGATGCACATCTGCCACCATCGAAGCTATCCAACGCATATTGTAATTTTTACCCAGAGGCCCTTCTTTGCCTTTTAAGCAGTCCTCGATGTAATGACGAATAGCAGGTTCCCAGTAACGCTGATTTGACATATTAATAGCAAACTCGGCGGTCTCTTCGGGGATGCGAATGGCAGGGTGGGTTAGCACCCAAGAGCCGGTTTCTTTATCCAGAGTAAAGCCGACTACACCTGCTCCAACCGTTAAAATCAGCATGGTTTGTGGACCATAAACCGCATAACCGGCAGCGACTTGTTTGACTCCAGGTTGAAGAAAGTCAGCCTCTTGTACATCGCGAGTGTTCGCTTCTTCGGGGAGCTGTAGCACGGAAAAAATCGTACCAATAGAAACGTTGACATCGATGTTTGAAGACCCATCTAAAGGATCGAATAACAATAGGTTTTTTCCTTTAGGAAAATGGGCAGGGATACGGTGCAGAGTATCCATTTCCTCGGAGGCCATGGCGGCAAGGTTTCCCCCCCACTCATTGGCTTCGAGCAAAATTTCGTTCGAAATCACATCCAGTTTTTTTTGGACTTCGCCCTGAACGTTTTCGCTCTCTAGGCTCCCTAACACACCACCAAGCGCTCCTTTGCTGACAGCATGACTGATGGCTTTACAAGCACGGGCAACGGTTTCCAATAACAAGCGTACGTCAGCGGTGACGACACCATGTTGACGTTGTTGCTCCACAAGATAATGAGTGAGGTTTTTTTTCAAATACATAGTCTTATTCAATAGTAAGTGCTTTACGCACGATTTCGCTCACATTAGTTGAGAGCGGCTGGTGGGCGGCGATGGATTGTAGGCGTTGTTTTAGTTGGCTGCGTAGGGGCTCCACATATTGAGCCCAATTATCAAAGACACGACATAAGCGAGCGGCGATCTCGGGGTTGAGCGCATCTAAAGCCAGAACCTGCTGTTGCCAAAAATCATAACCGGCTTCGGTGTGTATAGCTGTTATGTTATGAGTGCAAAACTGGAAAATCAAGGCACGTGCGCGATTCGGATTACGCAAATGAAACGCTGGGTGTTGGCTCAAGGCCTGCGCTTGTGCCACATCAAAATAGGGGGCTGTGGCTTGGACACCAAACCAGCGGTCGATCACTAAGGCATTGTGCTGCCACTGCTCATAAAATTGGAGCAGTTGCTGCTGGCGTAACGCTGGTGGGGCATAGTGAACTAGCACATTAAAGGCTCCCCATTGATCGGTCATATTATTTGCTTTTTGATATTGCTCTTGAGCGAGGGCGAAGGCATCAGGATGCTGAGCTAAAACAAGCTGCTTGAGAACAAGGTTGCGTAAGGCGCGTAAGCCGGCATCGCTTGCACAAGGACGATACTGAGTGGGTAGGCGTTGTGTGAGCTGCTGGTATAACGTTAACCATGTCTGCTGAAAATGTTGTGCCAGTTGCTGTTCAATGTGACGATGCTTTTGAGTCAGAGCATGCGGATCCATGGGGCGTTGCTGTGTCAGTAGTTGGCGCACCGATGGGAGGGCTAAAGCACGGCTTAGGTAGGCTGGGGAGAGCTGTTTATCTTGCAGTAGTTGTTCCCAAACCGTAATTAAGACCTGTAAATTGGCTTCTGTCGCAGAGGGCGCACATAAGGTTTGCTGCGCAAGCTCTTGGATTGCTTGCCAGCGGGCAAAAGCATTATCGTCCGCTTTGGCAAGGGTCATGAGATCCGAGGTGGAGTAAGTGTAGTCCACTTTTATCGGTGCGGAAAAATCACGCAAGAGCGATAAAATGGGGCGAGCGCTGACCTGTTCAAAATGAAACTGTTGTTGTTCCTGATCCAGACGCAAAAGAAACTCATGCTGGCGTTGCCCTTCGTGCTCTACGACTAAGGGGGTGCCATTGGGTTGCAAAAAGCCTAGCTTAAAAGGGATAAGTAATGGGGCTTTAGGGCGAATAGGTTGTTCGAGTAGTTCGATGCCTACGGGTGGGTTTTGTTGTGTGAGCGTTAAGCAGGCGCGTTGTTGGGCCGCATCATAATGTAAATGAACGCTGACTTTAGGCGTGCCGGCTTGCTCGTACCAGCCACGAAAGGCAGCCAATGTTAAACCCGGAAATTGTGCTTGGTACTGCTCATCCATGACCTGCATAAAATCATCGCAAGTAATAGCTTGACCATCAAATCGATCAAAATAGGTGCGCAGGGCCGCTTGGAATCCTGTTTCACCCAGCAGTGTATGAAACATGCGAATAATTTCTGCCCCTTTTTCATAAATTGTAGCGGTATAGAAATTACTGATTTCTTCGTAACTGTTCGGGCGAATGGGGTGCGCCATAGGGCCGGCGTCTTCGGGGAACTGAGCAAGCCGCAATAGGCTGACATCGTCAATACGCTTTACCGCCTGTGCGCTTAGGGCTGCGGCACCGGTTAAACCATGAGCCATGCGGTCTGCACTAAATGCTTGCTCCCGAAAAACGGTGAGGCCTTCTTTTAAGGATAACTGGAACCAGTCTCGGCACGTTACACGGTTACCTGTCCAATTATGGAAATATTCATGGCCGATGACGGCTTCGATATCTTGGTAGCTTTGATCAGTTGTGGTTTCGGGTTGAGCGAGTACGTAGGCCGCATTAAAAACATTGAGCCCTTTATTTTCCATGGCACCCATATTAAAGTCTGCCGCAGAAACCACCATATAGCGATCCAAGTCTAGCTCTAGGCCAAAGCGTTGCTCATCCCAACGTAAGGCTTGAATTAAACTTTGCATTGCCCATTCGGTTTTGTCATAGTCGCCTTTATCACTATATAGTTGCAGGGTGACAGAGCGCCCCGATTGGGTTTGAATCACTTGTTCTCGACAATCAAAATCGCCCGCTACAATTGCAAATAAATAAGAGGGTTTAGCGAAAGGGTCCTCCCAGAGTGCACGATGCTGGTTATTGGCAAGGTCTTCTTGCTCGATGAGATTACCGTTAGATAATAAATAAGGAAACTGGCTTTTGTCCCCTACAAGCTCGACCGTATAGCGACTCAGCACATCGGGGCGGTCGGCAAACCAAGTAATACGTCTAAAACCCTCGGCCTCACATTGCGTAAAAAGCTGTTGTCCTGATTGATATAACCCCATGAGCGTCGTATTTTTTGCCGGCTCACAGATGCTTTCAATTTCGATTTGGTGTGAGGCTTGTGTTAAGGGAATACGCAGCGCATGATGATCAAGATCATATTGCTCGGGCTTGAGGGGTTGCCCATCTACCCAAATACCTAGTAACTGGATGTCTTCGCCATCTAAACATAATGGCGTGCCCGGTTGCTCTGTTTGTACTGTGAACCGACTACGCACCGTGGTTTTTGCTAAGCCCAGATCAAAGCGTAACCAAAGATGTGGAATATGGTAGGGATAAGGGCGGTATGCATCACGAAAAATGGTTTGATTCATAGTCAAGTATTAGGTAGAAAAAATAAAAAACGGTAGTATGAGTATTGTAGTCCCTTCGCTCAATTAAAGGAGTAACGATGCTGAGTCGTTTTATTGTATTTCGTAGATGGCGTTGGCGTTTGATGATGCTCTTAGCAACACTGGTATTGCTGGGTGGGTGTGCGAATACTTGGTCGGCTAAAGTCACGACGTTTCAGCAGTGGCCAGCAGACGCTTTTACTGCGCGCTATTTTATTGAACCTCCCAAGGATGATAGAAGTGTCTTAATATTTCAAAGTGTTGCGGATAACGTACGTGTAGCTTTAGGTGCCGTAGGCTTAGTAGAAGGGGATAATACCAGTCGCTTAGTAGTACAGCTGGATTATGACAACCCGATGCAACAGGAGTGGGTGGAGCGTTATGCTGATCCTTTTTATGATGGCGTCTATCCTTATGGCTCTGTGTGGGGTGGTTTTGGCCATTTTGGTGGTTTTGGTGGGGGAGTGGTGTTTGGCCCGCGTCTGGTTACGGTGCCCACGAGTATATATGCTAATACTTTAGAGGTCACGATTCGAGATAAGGCAAATCATTTGGCTGAGATATATCGTGTTCGCGTTATAAACAAAAGCAATAGTGATGATTTAATCCAGGTGATGCCTTATTTAGCCAAAGCGGCATTTACGGATTTTCCGGGGCTCAATGGGAAAACTCAATATATAAAGATAAAGCGCAATCATAATTAGATTGCGCTTATAAGAGGTTATTAAAGAATCTTATTAATCTTTAATTAAAAACTGCTCACGGCTCTGACCGTTTTGCTCAGCATCGGTGATCCAGCGTGGGGGGCGACCGCGACCAGTCCACGTGTCACCTGTTTGTGGGTTGCGATAGCGCGCCGGAGCCTTACTAGCCGTTGTTGCACGTTTTTGACGACGCTCAAAGGCTTGAGCTATTTCTTCGGGAGTGATCTCGTATTCTTGCATGGAGCGTACGATGGAGTTGATCACGGGTCGACGCTGACGAGAGTGCAGGGTACGCATTTTGCGTTGGAGCTTTTGAATTTGCTTTTCGATTTCCTGCTTTTCAGTAAGAAAGGATTCTTGAGGCATTAGTTTTCCTGTGTCAGTTATATCATTATTAAAAAATAAATTGGCTTTATCGCCATAATGCGTATTTTAACGCTATTTCTATAAACATGAAAATATATATAATTTTTTAATTTTTTGCAAAGTGTTTATATCGAGTCAATCATGAGCCAGCATACCCCCTCTTCATTTGCCGTTGCCGCGATACAGATGGTTTCCTCTGCAGATTTGATGGATAATTTGCAGCAGGCGCACTATTGGATTAAACAAGCTGTACAAGCCGGTGCAAAAATCGTGGCATTACCCGAATATTTTTGTTTTTTGGGATTACGTGACCAAGATAAAAATGCCTATGCTGAAGACTTTGGTTCAGGGCCGATTCAGCAGTTTTTGGCCCAGGCAGCAAAACAACATGGTATTTATTTAATTGGTGGAACGTTGCCTTTGCGCTCAGAAGAGGCGGGGCGATTTTATAATAGTTGCTTGGTTTATGACCCAGCAGGACAGTGCATTGGTCGCTACGATAAGATTCATCTTTTTAGTTTTAGGCGCGGCGAGGAAAGCTATGATGAAGCGAAAGCCATTGTGCCTGGAGAAATTGCCCCCACTGTAATACCTACCCCTTATGGAAACATTGGGCTGGGAATCTGCTACGATCTACGTTTTCCTGAACTATTTCGAGCGATGGGGGCGATTGATATGTTGGTATTGCCCTCGGCTTTTACCTATACCACTGGCCAAGCCCACTGGGATATTTTATTGCGGACACGAGCAATAGAAAATCAATGCTACGTGCTGGCTCCCGCACAAGGGGGGCGCCATCAAAACGGGCGTCGTACTTGGGGGCATACTATGCTGATTGATCCGTGGGGTGAAAAACTGGGCGTATGGGAAACCGAAGCAGGTTTTATTTGTCACTCCATTAACCGAGAACGCATCCAAGAAATACGTCAAAACTTGCCCGCTTTACAGCATCGGCAAGTCGCTTTATTGAAAGAAAAGGACATTACATGACATCACAGTTGGCGATCGATACGCTAGCTACGGCAAAATCGGTGTTGTTAACACCTTGGGGGTTAACAGAGCAAGACTTACAACAGAGCTTGTCTGAAATTTTTGCGCATCGCGTGGACTATGCCGATTTATATTTTCAGTATTCCCGAAGCGAGGGCTGGAGCCTTGAAGAAGGGATTGTTAAAACGGGCAGCTTTAACATAGAACAAGGGGTTGGTGTTCGCGCTATCAGTGGAGAAAAAACAGCATTCTCTTACTCGGATACGCTGAGTAAAGATGCTTTGCTTGGCGCTGCTCATGCTGTACGTACGATTGCGCGCCAAGGGCAGCAGGGCAGCGTGCCAGCATTGCTGGCGCGTACTGTGGATCGCCCCCTTTTGTATGTACCGAATGATCCAGTCGATAGTTTGACCGCTCCAGAAAAAGTTGCGCTTTTAGAAAAAGTAGAAAAAATGGCTCGCGCCAAAGATCCACAGGTGGTGCAAGTGATGGCGAGCTTAGGGGCGACATGTGACACAGTGCTCATTGTGGGCAGCGATGGACGTTTAGCAGCGGATATCCGTCCTCTGGTTCGTTTATCAGTGACGGTAATTGCTGAGCGTCATGGTCGTCGTGAAAGCGGGAGCTTTGGTGGGGGTGGTCGCTTTGATCTAGGGTATTTTGATGAAGCGATTTTGCAGCATTATGTCGATGAGGCGGTAAATCAGGCTTTGGTTAACCTAGATGCGGAACCTGCCCCAGCAGGAGAAATGCCAGTGGTGCTAGGAGCGGGCTGGCCGGGGATTTTATTGCACGAGGCGGTAGGACATGGCCTAGAAGGAGACTTTAACCGTAAAGGGTCGAGCGTGTTTTCTGGGCGCATAGGGGAGCAGGTAGCATCTAAGGGCGTTACGGTAATTGATGATGGAACCTTGGCAGATCGTCGTGGCTCATTAAACATCGATGACGAGGGCAACCCCACTCAGCATAATGTGTTGATTGAGGACGGTATTTTAACAGGCTATATGCAAGATCAGCTCAATGCGGGTTTGATGGGTATGCCTGTAACTGGGAATGGGCGCCGAGAATCATACGCCTATCTGCCTATGCCACGCATGACTAATACCTATATGTTAAACGGTACTTATCATCCCGATGAGCTCATTGCCTCGGTGGACAAAGGGATTTATGCGGCCAATTTTGGTGGTGGTCAAGTAGATATTACCAGTGGTAAGTTTGTGTTCTCCGCCTCTGAGGCATGGCTAATTGAAAATGGAAAACTCGTGCATCCCGTCAAAGGCGCGACGTTAATTGGTTCTGGTATCGAAGCCATGAATCAAGTTTCCATGATTGCAAATAATATGTGTTTAGACTCTGGGGTGGGCACATGTGGTAAAGATGGGCAGAGCGTTCCAGTGGGCGTGGGCATGCCTTCTATCCGCATTGATGGCTTAACCGTAGGGGGGACGGCTTAACAAGTACGAGTTCTTTTTTATTGAGACCGCTTACAGAGCGGTCTTTTTTTGTTTGACTTAAATGATTTCAATAGATATGATTTGAGTTGAAATCATTTTCTTTGTTGTGGATATGAACGATAAATGAAAACCCAAGACCAATACGACCTACGCATTTTGCGGGCGCTACGCCGCATCACTCGTTCTATTGCTTTGCATTCGCGTCAGCTTTCTGCTGGCAGCAATATTACGGCACCGCAATTGGTGTGCTTACGCACGGTGATAGAAAAAGGTCCATTAACCGCAACGGCAATCAGTCGAGAAATGCATGTGAGCCCAAGCACTGTCGTAGGGATTTTGGATCGTCTTGAGGATAAACAGTTAGTTAACCGAGAGCGCAGTCGCGAGGATCGTCGTATTGTGTTTGTGAGTGCGACCGATGCGGGTCGCACACTAGCACAGCAAACGCCGTCGCCATTGCAGCAAAAGCTTAGCGAGGCTTTGCAACAGTTGCCTGAGTCGGAGCAGTTGCAAATCACTACCGCGTTAGAGCGGGTCGTGGCCTTGCTGGACTCCGAGACGGAAATCGTCACCGAGCCAAGCGACTCCGCGCTATTAGATTTGCCTGTGGGAGCCGTGCCTCCTGAATCAGGCCTAGTGGTTTAATGATTATTTCTGACCCCCTTATATCTAGTGACCCTGATGACAGCCCTATTCAGTTTAGGGCGCCTACTTCGGAGGACGGCATTGCTATTCAGCAACTAATTGAGCACTGTCCTCCCTTGGATAGAAATTCCACTTACTTATATCTATTATTGTGTACGCATTTTGCTGAAAGCTGTGTGGTAGCGTATGACAAGCAAAAGCTAATCGGCTTTATTTCTGCATATGGATTACCACAAGACTCTGATACGCTTTTTATTTGGCAGGTAGCTGTAGCAAAATCTGCGCGAGGCAAGCAGTTAGCTTCGCGTATGTTAGAACATTTATTACAGCGGCCGCATTTAGCACATATTCGTTATTTGCAAACGACGGTGGACCCAGAGAATCTGGCGTCACGCCGCGTTTTTGAGAAAATTGCTCAGCACTATCATACGTCTATAGACGAAACCCCATTTTTTGAATCCCACCATTTTATCGAACCGCAAGAAGAGCCTTTGTTACATATTGGCCCCTTGCGGTAATTTTTTGTACGTCAAGAGGAGATAATCATGTCGGACTTACATATATTTGACCGTATGGAGTCGGAGGTGCGTGGCTACATACGGTCCTTTCCCGTTTTGTTTACGCACGCCAAAGGGTCGCTGCTATACGATGAACAAGGTAAGCGCTATATCGATTTTTTTAGTGGCGCCGGCAGCTTAAATTATGGCCATAATAATGCAATCTTAAAAGAGGCTTTGTTGGAGTATATGCAAGAGGACGGAGTCGTGCATGGCTTGGACATGGCCACCACTGCAAAAAAGTCCTTTTTAGAAGCCTTTGATCAATATGTACTGGCTCCTCGTAATTGGAATTACACCTTGCAGTTCACCGGTCCTACAGGCACAAATGCTGTAGAGGCCGCTTTAAAAATCGCACGACAAGTAACTGGGCGGCAAAATGTAATTTCATTTACACATGGTTTTCATGGAGTGAGCTGCGGAGCATTAGCGGCCACAGCGAATCAAAAATTTCGGCAAGCGGCAGGGATTAGCTTACAGAACACAACGTTTATGCCTTATGACGGTTATTTAGGGCCAGATATTGACACCATTGGTTATTTAGAGCGTTTGCTCGAAGACCCGAGTAGTGGCTTAGAAAAGCCTGCAGCGGTGATTGTAGAAACCATTCAAGGCGAAGGTGGGGTGAATGTAGCAAGCCCGCGTTGGCTTCGTGCTTTGCAGCAGGTATGTCGTCAATATGGCATTTTAGTCATTGTGGATGATATTCAAGTGGGTTGCGGGCGTACTGGTGATTTTTTTAGTTTTGAAAAAGCGGGCATTCAGCCCGATATCATTACGTTATCTAAATCCATTTCTGGGTACGGTTTGCCTATGTCTCTGGTTTTAATGAAACCGGAATTAGATGTATGGCAGCCTAGTGCGCATAATGGCACGTTTAGAGGTAATAATTTGGCGTTTGTGACAGCAACGCACGCCCTAAAGCAATATTGGGCGGATCAAGCTTTTAGTGAGCAAATTAAACAAAAAGAGCAGTTCGTGCGCGATTGGTTAGAGAACATAGTGCATAGTTACCCAGGCTCAGGGCTCAGTGTACGCGGTCGAGGGCTAATTCAAGGTCTTGTGACTCCTGCAGGCTCTGACTTAGCAGCAGAGATTGCTCAAACGTGTTTTGAGGCGGGGCTGATTATAGAAACCTCAGGAGCACAAGATGAGGTGGTGAAATTTCTTCCCGCACTAACGATTAGCCAAACACTTTTAGAAGAGGGCTTAAATCGCTTGGAAAAGAGTGTTGCTACGGTTATGGCTCAAGCCCCTCGCACTGCACAGATTGTTAAACTAGGAGCGCACTCATGATAGTTCGTCATGTAAACGATGTTATTGGCACAGAAAACGAGGTTCGTACTGATACTTGGATAAGTCGTCGAGTTTTGCTTAAAAAAGATGGAATGGGCTTTTCATTTCATGAAACCATTATTTTGCCTGGTACCGAGACGCATATTCATTATAAAAATCATCTCGAGGCGGTTTGGTGTGTTGAGGGTGATGGTGAAATAGAAACCATCGCTGATGGCAAAAAATACGCATTAGGTCCAGGGGTTGTGTATGCACTTAATGAGCATGATGAGCATTATTTACGTGGTGGAAAAATGCCATTGCGGGTGATTTGTGTGTTTAACCCACCTGTCAGTGGGCAAGAAGTTCATGATGCTGATGGCGTTTATCCGGCAGACTTGGATTAAGAGGGGGGAAGAACATGGGCGTTTTTGACCCTTATCCGTCACGCTTATCAACGCCACAAGGGCTTGTAGCGCGACAGGAGCCTGTGGTTTATGGACAGGAGCCAATGGAAGCAGGGCTGACGCCAGAACAGTGGCAAAGCTATGCCGATAATGGCTTTTTAGTTATTCCTCACTATTTTTCAGGTGAAGAAACTGCTCATTATAAGCAGGCCTTACAGGCTTTATTAGCTGATAAAGAGCTTGCACAAGCACCCAATGCGATTACGGAGCCGGACAGTGGAGCTATTCGCTCATTGTTTGCCTTTCATCAGCAGCCAGGGGTATTAGCGCAACTAGTGCAAGATCCGCGTTTATTGAGTGTGGCTCAGGCGATCTTAGGTTCACCGGTTTATTTGCATCAAACGCGTGCAAACGTTAAACCCGGATTTGTGGGGAAACCTTTTTATTGGCATTCGGATTTTGAAACTTGGCATGTGGAAGATGGTATGCCACGGATGAGGGCGGTTAGCTGCTCAATCTTATTAACAGACAATGCGGCATATAATGGTCCTTTGATGCTCATACCTGGATCGCACCGGTATTTTGTGCCCTGCTTAGGCCAAACGCCGGAACAGCATCATCAACAATCATTAAAACGCCAGCAGTATGGTGTGCCGAGTCAGGAGCATCTCAGCCAGCTCGTGGAACAGGGCGGGATTCACACGGTTGAGGCGCCTGCCGGATCGGTGGTATTTTTTGATTGTAATACTCTACATGCCTCCACCGAAAATATCAGTCCTATGGCACGATCGAATCTGTTTATGGTTTACAACAGTGTGAAAAATCCTTTACAGGCCCCTAAATACGGGTTGGCTCCTCGACCTGATTTTTTGGCGCATCGACAGTCTTTTAAGGCGGTCGGTTAATGGAGGGATCATAGGTTAAGCAAAGCCCCCAAGGTCCAATATGGGCTTTGGGGGCAATTAATTTATGAGCAATGGTTGGGTTTAGCTTAATGATTGATTTTGCATGAAATTAGCTAAAAAATCACGGGTACGAGCTTGTTTAGGGGCTGCAAATAATTCCTGTGGGGGCGCTTCTTCTACCATTTTTCCCCGATCAAAAAAGCAGACGCGGTCTGAAATGTCTTTGGCAAATTGCATTTCATGAGTGACTAGCAATAAGGTCAAATCTTGCTGGTTGCTCAGTTGTTCAATGACTTGTAGCACTTCTCCCACCAGCTCTGGGTCTAGGGCGGAGGTTGGCTCATCGAATAAAAGAATTTTAGGGCGCATCGCTAAAGCACGTGCAATGGCCACTCGCTGCTGCTGCCCTCCAGAGAGCTGACTTGGAAACTTGTCTTTATGATCCATCAGACCAACAAGCTCAAGGTATGCAAGCGCCCGTTCTTTTGCCTCTTGCTTTGAAAGGCCTAATACATGCATGGGTGCTTCAGTAATATTACGAAGTACACTCATGTGGGGAAATAGATTGAATTGTTGAAAGACCATGCCCATCTTTTTGCGCATTTGGCGCAGATGGGCTTCTGAGGCGGGGACTAGCTGCTCCGCTTGGTACTCATGCCAAAGCGGCTCATTATCTACATAGACGGTTCCCGCATTGATGTTCTCTAAGGTCATTAAAATCCGCAATACTGTGGATTTTCCAGAGCCGGAAGGGCCGATAATGGTGACTTTTTCACCTTTACGTACACAGAAATCCAGTTGATCTAGTACGACTTGATCGCCAAATTTCTTTGTGACTTGATGAAATGCTATGCTGTTGTTTGAGTTAGTCATGACTAAGATGAACCCCCTCTTTAGGTAGGCGCTGATCTAACCAGCGGATGCCCGCGGCGGCAATGAGGGTCATGATCAAATAAATCAGCCCCACCAGCGATAGAGGGATAAGATAATTAAAGCTGCGATCACCAATGATTTTGGCCACATTGAGCAGCTCTAGGACGGCGACTACGGAAAGCACGGGGACGTCTTTCATAATAGAGACTAAATAATTGCCTAAAGCGGGGATGATTCTTGGGATCGCCTGAGGAATAATAATGAAAAAAAACAAACGAAAAGGGCTAAGGTCTAGCGCTCGAGCCGCTTCGATTTGTCCTTTAGGAATGGAGTCGATACCTGCCCGATAAACTTCCGAGGTATAGGCGCTATATTGTAGGCCTAATGCTAACGCCCCTGTTAAAAATGCGGGTAAGACAAGACCATAGTCGGGAAGCACATAATATAAGAAAAAAAGTTGAACCAATAAGGGTGTATCTCGGATAAACTCGCTTATAAAGCGTGCGGGCCACGCAATGATCCGATAACGGTTGCTTTTTAAGGCGGCTAAGACCAAGCCAAATATGGCAGCAATCATAAAGCCAACAAATGTGGCTTGTAATGTCACCCATAGTCCGCGAGCTAATATAGGCAAAATAGACCAGATAAACGCCCATGTGCTGCTTGTATCCCAGCTGATTCCAAATAACATAATTATTGGGCTCCTGTGCGCCAACGGCAGGTATAACGCTCAATGAGCTTCATGAGAGCGCTAATAACCAAGGCCATACCGAAATACATAAAAAGCAATAAGGTATAGATGGTTGTGCTGTCTTGGGTTAGGTTACGGATTTGCTCAGCTCTAAAGGTCATGTCGGCTAAACCGATGAGCGAAACTAAGGCGGTATCTTTTAGGTTTTGAATCGCTAGATTACCAAAACTAGGCATCATTTCTGGCAAGGCTTGGGGTAAAGCTATACGCCATAGAGTATGGCGAGGGCTTAAATCCAGTGCTTTGGCTGCCTCATATTGAGTAGGAGGTACCGCTTGTAAAGCGCCGCGTACGACTTCTGCACCATAGGCACCGATATTTAAGGCAAGGGCTAAGGTTCCTGCGAGCACAGGTGGCAAGCGCAAATCGATGCCTAGCCATTGGCCTAATAAAGGTAAAGCAAAAAACAGCCAAAACAGTTGTACCAGTAGCGAGGTTCCTCTAAATACCTCAATAAATGTCACACTTACCGCGTTGATGAGTCGGTTTGCCGATAAGCGGCCTATCCCAAAGGCGAAAGCAAAAATAGCACCTAATACTGTTGAGTAAAAAGTCAGTTGTATGGTGACCCAGGCGCCAGCAAGCAGAGGGTCACTGTATTGAAACCAGAGCATCATGACAGAGACTAATTGGTCTTAGCGGCACAGAGATCGGCCGTCTGCTGAGCATTGGATTCTTTTTGATCGGTGTCGCTAAAACCGTAGCGTGACAAAATGTCTTGCCAGGCTTGGGTTTGTTTGAATTTAGCCAGCTCAGTGTTAATGGCGTCACGTAGCTCCGTATTGTTTTGAGCGAAGGTGAAGCCACCCCAGCTGCGTACAGGTTGACCGTTAACAACCGGATCGACAAACTCTGCAGCAACTTCTACTTTAGGGCTTTGTTGCGCCAGCTGAGCGGCGGTTAACCCCGTTGCGGCATACGCATCGGCACGGCCTGTAGCGACGGTAGAAATCGCATCGGCATTATTGGCAATAGTGACCAGACGACTTTCATCCATGCCTAATTGCTGCATGATTTCAAGCTGATCGGCTCCAGCCATGATAGCCAATGTATGCTCACTTTCGATGAAATCCTCATAGCGATGAAGATCTTTAGGGTTGTCTTTTGCTACCAATAAGCCTTCGCCATAAGAACTATTGGGCTCAGAAAAAAGTACTTGCTGGCAGCGCTGGGGCAAGATAGCCATTTCAGCCGCTACCATGTCAAAACGATCGGCTTGTAAACCCGGGATAAGCGAGCCAAAGTTGGTGGTATGCCATTCAATGTTCTCTATGCCTAAAGCTCGTATAAGATGCTGCGCTACTTCAGGGCCTACGCCTTTAGCACTACCGTCTAGGTCGGTATAGCCATACGGGATTTCATTCGCAACGGCAATGCGAATGGTGTTTTTTGCTTGAATGTCTGCCAGCGACGCGGCATGCGCCGTTATACCTATTACGCTAGCGGTCATCATACTGATAGTACGAAGAAAAAAAGTCGGTTTTAGCATCACATTCCTTTTTACATGATAAAGAAGAAGTAGTACGAGGGATGTGCAAGCACCACTTGATTTGATTCTGAATCATACCGTATTAAATCATTTCAACTCAAATCATTTTAATAAAAACTATTGAAATGGGTGATGGGTTAGCTTTGTTGTATGTGGTGAGAGTTGTACATATTTAAATTTCTAATAAGGGGATGATTGTTTTTTTTATAAAATATGTGCTAGGATAAGTTTTATGTACAAAGCGATTTCTTTTTTCTTCTTTTACTTTTATGCTTTTCCTATGCCGCTGGCGCAGGAAGGGATGCCTTGTACATAAAACACATAGCAAAAAATTCCCAACTAAAGCCGCCAGCGCACAAGGCGGCTTTTTTTGTGCCGCCACTCAAGCCTGGCACAACCAAAATGGAGTCTAGTCGTGTCACACAATACTGATGATTTACGTATCCGGGAAATTAAAGAGCTAAGCCCTCCAGCGCACTTAATGCGAGAGTTTCCTTGCTCGGCCGAGGTGTCTGCTGTGGTCCATAACACCCGTGATGCGATTCATGAGGTTTTACATGGCAAAGACGATCGCTTAGTTGTCGTGATTGGTCCTTGTTCTATTCATGACACTAAAGCGGCTTTGGAGTATGCCCGTCGTCTGCTGCCATTACGTGAGTCTTTAAAAGATGAGCTGGAAATTGTGATGCGGGTGTATTTTGAAAAGCCGCGCACCACAGTGGGTTGGAAAGGCTTGATCAATGACCCTGATCTAGACGGTAGCTTTAATATTAATCAGGGTTTGCGTACGGCGCGCCAGCTGTTACTCGAGGTCAACGAGCTTGGTATGCCTGCGGGGTGTGAGTATTTAGATATGATTACGCCTCAGTACATTGCTGATTTGGTTTCTTGGGGCGCTATTGGGGCACGTACGACAGAAAGCCAAGTTCACCGCGAGCTAGCTTCTGGGCTCTCTTGTCCGGTAGGCTTTAAAAATGGTACAGGCGGGAGCACACGCATAGCGATTGATGCCATTAAAGCGGCTTCACAACCGCACCATTTTTTATCCGTAACCAAGGGTGGGCACTCGGCAATTGTTTCCACTAAGGGTAATGAGGATTGCCATATTATTTTGCGTGGTGGTAAAGCGCCTAACCATGATCCCCAAAGTGTGGATCAAACCGGCAAAGACTTAGAGGCCTCTGGTTTATTGCCACGTATTATGATTGATGCAAGCCATGCTAACAGTAATAAAGATTACCGTCGTCAGCCGATTGTGATTGATGAAATTTGCGCACAGATCGAAGCGGGTGATGAGCGTATTTTTGGTGTGATGGTAGAAAGCCATCTCGTCGCAGGGCGTCAGGATTTGGTCGAAGGCCAACCACTTACTTATGGGCAGAGTATTACCGATGGGTGTATTGGTTGGGAGGACTCCGAGAAAGTCTTGCAACGCTTAGCAGAAGCCGTACGGGTTCGTCGCCAAAAACGTAGCTAGATCTTTGTTTTTGATGTGAAATAGGGCTGTATCTTTACAGCCCTATTTTCATTAGGGCAAGGCTGCAGTCCAGATTAGGATGCGAGTACAATAGGTGGCATTTAATAATATTAGGGCAGCGTTGCCTTTTATGTGAGTAGGAATAATGAAAGCTTCAACAGGCGCTAAAGGGCGTGTAGTCATCGGTCTTTCCGGAGGGGTGGACTCTTCGGTATCTGCTTGGCTGCTCAAGCAACAAGGCTACGAGGTGATAGGCCTTTTTATGAAAAACTGGGAAGATGATGACGACAGTGAGTATTGCTCCAGTCGTCAAGACTGGCTGGATGCGGCCAGTGTCGCGGATCTGCTCGGTATAGAAATCGAGGCCGTGAATTTTGCTGCGGAATATAAAGATCGTGTTTTTGCAGAGTTTTTGCGCGAATACACGGCTGGTCGTACTCCCAACCCCGATGTGTTGTGTAATGCTGAAATTAAATTCAAGGCCTTTTTAGACCATGCTATGAGCTTAGGCGCCGAGCGCATCGCGACGGGGCACTATGCACGTGTGCGCGCAGTGGACACACCTAATGGCAAGCAATATCAATTGCTGAAAGGTCTAGATGCGACCAAAGATCAAAGTTATTTTTTGCATCGCTTAAATCAAGACCAGCTTTCACGCACTTTGTTTCCATTGGGGGAAATTAAAAAAACACAGGTACGTGATATCGCTGCACAGCTACAGTTGCCTAATGCTAAGAAAAAAGACTCCACTGGGATTTGTTTTATTGGTGAGCGTCCTTTTAGAGAGTTTTTGAATCGTTACTTACCCACTCAGCCAGGTCCCATTAAAACAGACGAGGGGCAAATTGTTGGCGAGCATATTGGCTTGGCTTTTTATACCTATGGGCAACGCAAAGGCTTAGGCATAGGCGGCATTAAAGGCAAACAGCGAGAAGACGGAACGGCAGAAGCTTGGTATGCCGCGCGTAAGGATCTAAAAAATAATACTTTATATGTGGTACAGGGGCATGACCACCCTTGGTTATTACAGCACGAGCTACGAGCAGAAAATGTGAGCTGGATTGCTGGGTCGGCGCCGCAAGGAACCGATTATGCTGCTAAAACGCGGTATCGCCAAAACGATGCGGCATGTCGCCTTATCTCCGCCGATCAACAAACCCTAGCTTTGTATTTTGAGCAAGCTCAGTGGGCGGTGACGCCGGGTCAATCTGTGGTGCTTTACGATGGTGATGTGTGTTTAGGCGGCGGTATTATTCAATAGTGGGTAGTCAATAAAAATGGATCCGGTTTTTTTAGTTGGTTTTGCTGTCCTAGGAGCTTTTGTCGGATTTTCCGCTGGATTGCTTGGGATTGGCGGTGGCATGATTCTTGTGCCTTTTCTGAATTTTCTTTTACCTAAACTTGGTGTGCCGCCTTTGATTGCGGTACATGCCGCCATTGCCACGGCGATGGCCACCATTGTTTTTACGTCGTTATCGAGCATGCGTGCCCACCACGCGCATGGTGCAATTCGCTGGGATATTGTGCGCTTAATGGTGCCTGGGCTACTGATTGGTGGTTTGCTTTCTGGTGGCGCCGTGTTTGCTTATATTAATGGCTTAGTATTGGCGATTATTTTTGCTGCTTTTGTGGTGTATTCGGCTTTGAAAATGTTTCGTAATACCCCCCCGCCTGCAGCCAATACGCTGCCCAAGCCTTGGGTAGTTACCGCTTTTGGTGGGGTGGTAGGTTTTGTGTCCGGCTTGTTAGGGGCAGGCGGAGGCTTTTTATCCGTGCCGTTTATGGTAAGAGCCAACATTCCCATGCCTAAGGCCATTGCTACATCCGCAGCGCTTGGTTTTTTTATTGCGGTAGCAAACGGTATTGGATATATCTGGTCGGGGGCGCAGTATACCAGTGCTGATTTAAAAATGATTGGCTATATTTACTGGCCTGCGTTATTGGTTTTAACGGCGTTAAGCATGTTAACGGCTCCGTTTGGGGCTAAGCTTGCTCATCGCTTACCCGTAAAAACGTTAAAGCGGATCTTTGCCTCTATGTTGTTAGTCTTAGCTATACAGATGCTTATAGAGACCATACGTGTGCATGTGGGGTAAATAAAGGAAAAAAGGACTATGTTCACATAGTCCTTTTTTTTAATTTGAGACGGGGGCTGCTGTGCTTTGGAAAGAGGGACGTGTTTCTAGTTTTTCCATTAACAGGGCAAGCTTTTCGTAGTGTTGGCGCCACTCAAGCTTAGGGAAGCGTAGATCTAAATAGCCCAGAGCGCAGCCAACGGCGATATCGGCTAGGCTTATATTAATACCCGTGCAGTATGGCATGTCTTCGGGTAGCTCATTTTCCATATAATCCAGCGCCGCTTGGATTTTGCTTTCTTGACGACGAATCCAGTCGGTGCTTTGTTGGGCAGTTGTGCGTCGAGTGTATTCGGTATGAATAGTGACGGCAGCATCCATGATGCCATCAGCTACCGCTTCCCATGCTTTGGTTGTGGCACGCTCACGTCCCGACTGAGGCAGCAGCCGGCCTACGGGCGATAGCGTGTCTAAGTATTCCACAATCACGCGGGAATCAAATAAGCTGCCGTAATCGTCCATAATTAGACAAGGGATTTTGCCCAGAGGATTGTGTTGTTGAATGATCGAATCATCGGCCCACACGTCCTCGAGGACGAGCTCATAGTCGAGTTTTTTCTCTGCCATCACTACGCGAACCTTACGCACGTATGGGCTGGTAAGTGAACCTAGAAGTTTCATAGAAAGAAAGAGTGAGTTGCAAGCACAAAAAGTATAGCAAGAACCACCTAAAAAACTGGGTGTAATAGCAGTATTTTGCCTTGGGTTTAAGCTTTAGGCGATTTTTGTGGTTTATATGTCATGAATTGTCTTTAAAAGGATTAAGAGCTGGATTTTTATGCCATTTTGTGCTTTTGGTTTCTAGGGCTATCAAAGAGAGGAACGGTTTTTTAGAGGGAGGCAATGGTAGAATAAGGTTTTCGTTATTTTTATCCCTAACTATCATGCAAATCGCAGATCAACTAACTCCTTTAAATGCGTTGTCCCCACTTGATGGGCGTTATGCAAGCCGCGGTAACTCTTTACGTGGTTTATTGTCTGAAGCGGGTTTCATGGCCCATCGTGTAGAAGTCGAAATTGCTTGGCTGATTGCTTTGTCGCAGGCGGGGCTACCTGAGTTGCCCGCGTTTAGTGCTGAGGCTACGGCGCGCCTTAATGCGATTGTGACGCAGTTTTCCGAAGCCGATGCCCAGCGCATCAAAGACATCGAGCGTGTGACCAACCATGATGTAAAAGCGGTTGAGTACTGGCTAAAGGAACAAGTTCAGGATGACGCTGAACTAAAGGCGGCGGCGGAATTTATTCACTTTGCTTGCACGTCTGAAGACATTAATAATACCTCACATGCATTAATGCTGATTCGTGCCCGGGAGCAAGTGATTCTACCGACTTTGCAGCGTGTTTGTGATGATATCAAAGCTAAGGCCCATGATTATGCAGATCAGCCGTTGCTGTCTCGTACACATGGCCAGCCAGCCAGCCCCACTACCATGGGTAAAGAGTTCGCGAACGTCGCTGCTCGTTTACAACGTGCTATCGATGCCATAGCGGCTGTTGAGCCTTTGGCAAAAATGAACGGTGCTACGGGTAACTATAATGCTCATCTGAGTGCGTATCCTGAAATCGATTGGCCTGCTTTTAGCCAAAACGTGTTAAGCGGTTTGGGCTTGGTACAAAACACGCATACGATCCAGATTGAACCCCACGATTGGATGGCACAGCTTTTTGATGCGATCGCTCGTGCGAATACGATCTTGCTTGATTTTAACCGTGATATTTGGGGATACATTGCGCTGGGTTATTTCAAGCAGCGTCTTAAAGAGGGTGAGATTGGCTCTTCCACTATGCCACACAAGGTCAATCCCATCGATTTTGAAAACTCTGAAGGGAATCTGGGCTTAGCGAATGCGGTATTACGCCATTTGTCTGAAAAACTACCAGTTTCGCGTTGGCAACGTGATTTAACCGACTCCACCGTATTACGTAATTTAGGCGTTGGTTTGGGTTATAGCCTTGTGGCTTACGACGCTTGTTTGCGTGGTTTAGGTAAACTGGAGTTAAATGCCGCAGCTATTGATGCTGATTTAGACAGTTGTTGGGAAGTCTTAGCTGAGCCTGTGCAAACGGTAATGCGTCGTTATGGTTTAGAGAACCCCTATGAGCAACTTAAAGCGCTCACCCGTGGTAAGGGGATCAACGAAGCGGGTTTGCGCGAATTTATCTCTGGCTTAGATCTACCAGAACAAGCCAAAGCAGAATTACTGGCAATGACACCGCGTAGTTACATCGGATTGGCAGCGCAGTTAGCACGGCAGATTTAAATCCTATGAAAAAGCCCAACTCCATGGAGTTGGGCTTTTTTTATGGGGCAGGGCGGCCACAGCCCTGATACTGCTTACCTAAAATTTCGAGTCGCGTTTCATAAGGATAGGAGGCGTCACTCATGGTGTCGCTACAGGTATTAAAGATAATATCTAAAGCAAAGGGTTGATCTTGGTATTCGGCACGATAATGTGTACCTGCGTAGGTGACTTGAGCAGGGGGTAAGAGCAGATCAAGCTGTTGTTCACCATAGTCGAGTGTAATGGTTGCTTGGTGGTCTGGGCTAATGACAACAGACCAACCTGGCTCATTGCCTAGTGCTTGAAACGGTAAAGGGATGGTTTCGGTGGTAGTAGGTAGGGCACAGGCTTGTAGCAGTAGCGCCGCACTACTAAGACTTATCCAACGTAGCCACATACTTGTCTCCTTATGGACTTGGATTGGTGGTGAGAATGAAGACAGAGCGCTTAGGCCTCGGGCTCGTCTAAAAAATGGCCAAGCTTAAGCGCTTTGGTGTGTAAGTAATAGCGATTATAGGGGTTTGGCTCAATACGATGCTCGATACGCTCTGTGACGGTATAACCTAAATCCTCAAGCGCTTTGACTTTGCGAGGATTATTAGTCATTAGCCGAATGGTTTTGATATTGAAATAATCCAACATGGGGCGTATGAGTTCGTAATTTCTTTCATCGGCATGAAAGCCTAGCTGCTCATTGGCTTCGACTGTGTCGGCCCCTTGATCCTGCAGATGGTAAGCACGTATTTTATTGATAAGACCAATGCCTCGACCTTCTTGGCGTAAATATAAAATTGCCCCTCTGCCTTCGTCGGCGATACGTTGTAAGGCTTTTTCCAGTTGTGGGCCACAATCACAACGTAAACTGAATAACGCATCCCCGGTGAGACACTCTGAGTGCAGACGTAATAAAACCGGCTCTGGAGTGCTTAAGTCTCCGAGCGAAATCACCAAATGTTCTTTTTGTGTCGCTTTTTCTAAAAAAACAGAAAGGGTGAAATTAGCCCAAGGCGTGGGTAAACGACTAGATGTGACGTAATTTAACAAAACAGTGGTCCAATGAAAGCAAAAAGAGAAGATGCCGGATTCTTGATTTGAGCTTAATATAGCATTATGAGAGATAAAAAAGCACCCCGACAGGGGCTCGGGGTGCTTCTCCATGGTAAGACTGGGGAAATATTAGATTTTTTCGATGCGGGCGGGCAGGCCTTGACGCACTACGGCTCCAGATACCCAATCAATCCACACGTTATTATGATCACCACGAGTGGTATCGCGGAACCCCAGGTCGTTGATATTTACCCCCGCTGCTAAGGCAGGATTATGGGGCATGGCTTTGCCATCGATTGTATGGGCTCGTGCGCCAAGTTCTTTGTGTCCGTATCCATGTTCAATGGCTATGGCACCACGCATCACGCCGTCTCGGATCATGGCCACTCCTTCGACAGAGTTTCCTGGGGTCACCAGGCGGATGCGCTCCCCATTTTTAATTCCTAACTCGTTTGCATCCTCGCGGTTAATGGAGATAGGGTTATGTGGGTGGACTTGGCGTAGACGGTCGACGGCAATGGAAATAGAACTCATCAGATTAGACTTGTAAGAGCTCATTAAAAATGGCCATTCGGACTCAGAGAACGCCTCACGCATCGGTGTGCCATCGGCCAAACGTGTCGGGTACCAGGTTGGGCAGCCACTGTTGTTTTCGCCAGTAAGCGCATGCTTGGATTGGAATAGTTTTTCATCCCAAACCGGTAGCATATGTGGATGCGCATGTTTCAGATGCCCTTTGCCTTCATCCCAGGCGTCTTCGACTTTGTCAAAGCGTCCCCCGCGACACATAACGGTAGCCACTTTGCGCCATTCTTCGTCTTTGACGCGATCTTTAATGGTGTCCGCATATCGATCGACCCCTGTTAGCGCCATATCGTCGTCAGTGGCGTCTTGCACGGGGCGTTTCATGCCATAGGCGATGTTTGCAAAGCCGCGAATATAGAAGTCAGCAGCACTATTTAAGGGATAGCGTTTGTCGCTATTGGGCTCACCAATGGCATCCTCTCCAAAGCCGGGCATACCAATGCGCTTAGCTACAGCGATGAGAAAGCTTTCTAATGAAATAGGTTGTCCATCGGCGGTGCGGCTTACTTTGGGTTCGACCACAGGCCAGCGTACGGTGGAGGTTTTAGCGATCACGTCAGCCCATGGTGCGGAAACCCCCCAGCTTTCGTAGGTAACGGTATCGGGCACAATATAATCAGCGATGGCACTGGTCTCGTTGATAAAGGGCTCAATACAAACAATCAGAGGAAGCTTTTTGGGGTCACAAAGGTCTTCATACATAGCGTTGCGCATGCCCGCTACTCCATAGAGAAAGTTCCCCATGTGGTTGATCCAAGCTTTAGCTTTGTATGGGTAGCCAGCCATACCAGAAGCGATCAGTTCGGAACTGAGCGCCCCCCCAACGATTGGATACCAGGGTGCTGGGGCGGGATAGGGGTTTTCTCCGGCTGCAACTCGGCGCTTATATTCAGAGGACTGTTCGTAAGCCATGCGGTTGCGTGAAAGCGCTAAGCCTTTGGGTTGAGCTTGACCTTTGAAGCGGAAGTCATAGCGTGGGCCTGGGCCAAATGGGCCAAATGGGCCTGCATCTAAAACCAATCCCCCTTTTACGTTTAGGTTACCTACCAGAGTATTGAGCATGGCGATTGCATAAGCAGTATAAAAGCCAGAGCCGCTCATGGTGCCCCCGTGAGCATCGACCACAGCTCGTTTGCCATAGCTAGTGAACTCCTCGGCAAGCTCTTGGATATCTTGCACGGAGACACCGCAAATGGCGCTGTACTCTTCGAAGCTCATGCGTTGTGATTCTTCACGTAGTTTGGCTAAAGAGGTACACACTTTAACAGGCTGAGCACCCAAGCCTATAGCGGTAATTTCTTTTTCTACAAAGAGCTCGGCGGCTTCAATGATTGTGTGGGGAGCTAAAGAACCGTCTGCGCGTTGAACCACATAGACGTCTTCAGGTTGCTCCTCGCCCTCGGCGACCTCATTAATGGGCCAGCCTAAGTCTGAGCCACGTAAAAAAGTACCATAGCGAGGGTGGTTGGGATCGTTAATGAGTAAGTGTGTGGCATTACACCAAGAGGCTTCGCCCGCGGCTTTCATGGCTTCTGGCCCGGGTTGTGACAGCATCACGGCATCAAAACGCTCGTTTTCTAACATCCAGCGTAGCATTGCCATTACTAGGGCTAAGTCGGTAGCGGGTTTGATCGCTAACCAACGGTTGCCAGAGCCAGAGGCAAGGCTAGACGAGGTGGGTAAAACGGGCGAGACAACCACGTATTTGAATGTGTTTTCTTTGCGAGAGCGAGCCTCGGCTAGTTCGCGACCTTGGCGTTGGAAAGGGTTACCAGACTGGGCCGGCGCTGCGCCAATAAATAAGCCAAAAAGGGCATTGGACCAATCGGGTTTGCCATGGGGCATACCACGAACATCGCCTAGAGCTTGGCCTGCACCGATACGGAAGCTTTGCCCACAGTAAGAGCCATGATTAGCGCGGTTCATTGTCCCAAATGACTGCTCGGCAAAGCGACGGATGAGCGGTGTTCGACCTTCGTTACCGGCATCGGTCACAATGAGTTGGTTAGAAAGTGGACCAAACTCGGGGTTATTGGGATCAATAAGGGTTTCGCGATCAAAAATAGCGCGTAAGCCATCAACATGACCCTCGCCAAATAAGTCACCCCCCTCGCACACCTCTTCAATCAGCTGTTCAAAGCTAATGCTTTGCCACTTGCCTTCGCCGCGTTTACCAACACGTTTTAAAGGAGTGAGCACACGATAGGGGTTGTCCACTTGTTCTTGCATGGCACTACCACGTGCACAAGATGTAGCGCGGCCTTCTAGACCATATTCTGTGCCTAGTTTAGCGTAGACCTCGCGTACGGGTAGCTCCATGGGAGCGGGCTTGGTGGTGGCCAGAGGGTGGTATGGGTTACCTGCAATACGTAAGATTTGGTTATTTTCTTGATCCACGCGAACCCGTACCCCACATTGGGTCCAACAGCCTAAGCATAAGGAAGGGCTGACAACCTGACCGGGTTGGGTGCGTAACTCACCGGTTTTTTCATCAATGGTGAATTCGGGGGTTAGAGAGTTGCCTCGAACAGCGTGTTTAGGTGGGTGTCCGGCAGAGCCTTGGGTGAAGCCTTTCACTGCATTGACGACTGTATCAGCATAACCTGCGGCAAAGGCAGCGACCCCGCCTGCAGCTAAAGAACCGTGTTTCAGCAATTTGCGGCGGTCGTTATTGGGTTTGTTTTGCTTACTCATGTTATGAATTCCGTGTGTAGTGATTTATTAAGCAGCGGTAGGGCGTAAAGCACTGAGCGTTGGGTAGCGGTCTAAGAACCAGGTGATCATGGCAAGGAGGGCTGTACAAAGCCCAAAGACGCCAATGATGCCTAATAGACCATTACTGCCCCAGGGCATACTATGCAGATAGAGACCTGCGCCATATTTAGGCACGCCTTGGACACTCATGAGTACAATCCAGCGGAAGACCCAAGCGGCGGCCATCATGGTGATACTGCACACTAAAGAGTGCATTGGACTGCATAAGCGATGAGGATGTACGCGTAGCATAATGAGTAAAAAAACAGCGAGAATCACAGAGGCTAGCAGGCTAAGACGCCAAGTAGGATAGGTGCTAAATAACTCCATAGCCGCTGGAAAAGAAGCATCTAGGCCAGCGACACCACTGACAACCCAGCCCGCACCACATAAACCGAGTAGTAGTAAAGCGGTCAAGCCTAAACGACGAATAAGCAAGGAAGGAAGAGCTGCCATGCCTCCGGGTAACCAGCGGCCAACAAAGAGCATGGCACCTAGTGCTGAAAGCCAACCGGTTAAGGCAAAGTTAATCGGCAAGAAAATGGTATTCCAAAGGGGGCGCGAGCGCACAATCATGATTTCAGCGCCGGTGTACACCAAGATGGAAATGGCAGATAGGATTAGGGCAAGACCTGTGATTTGCATCAATCGATCTTTACGTAGCCACCAAAACAAACAAAAAGCCAAAGAGAGGGTGACGAAAATTGGTAGCAATACGGCACCGATAGACATCCATGACCAAGGCGTAAAATAGGCATAAAAATGCCAGAAACGAGCGGGTTGATGTAGGTCAGCAAGTAAAGCTACAGGGGCGGCAATAGCGCTCATAGCTAAAACGGTTACCGCCGCAGGTAGTAAGCGTCGTGCTTCAGCGTGGGTAGGGGTAAAAGCGACACAAGCGGCGGTGATAGCAGCAGTGGTTGCCATGGCGACGAGGAAAAAATATTGTACCGCCCAGGGTAGCCACGCGGCATCGTAAGAGGGAGTTAAGATTTCAATGATATTCATAGTGCCACCCTTTTAGTATTCTGCGACCAAGCGCACACTGGTTTGGCCTTCAACGCCATGGACGAACTCATCTGGCATGCCAATGTAATACACACGTGGTGCGGTTTTCATATCGGGTTTAAGGACTTTTACATCGCCCGCATTGTCTTGAAGGATCTGGTTGATGGTGCTGTTTGGGTCATTGAGATCACCAATAATACGAGCGCCGCCTACACAGGTTTCTACACAAGCGGGCAGTAAACCGACTTCTAAGCGATGCTCACAGAAAGTACATTTATCTGCAGTTTGAGTTTCATGGTTAATAAAACGAGCGTCATAAGGGCAAGCTTGCACACAGTAAGCGCAGCCCACACAGCGTTCATTGTCAACCAATACAATGCCGTCATCGCGTTGGAAAGTGGCTTGTACGGGGCAAACTGGCACACAAGGTGGGTTTTCACAGTGGTTGCATAGACGAGGTAAGTTAAACATGGCAGGTAAGCCATCATCGTATTCTTCTACCTCGTATTGCAAAACGGTGGTGCGAAATTGCCCAATAGGAGGTTGGTTTTCCATTGAGCAGCCGACAGTACAGGCTTGACAGCCAATGCATTTTCGTAGATCTACCACCATGCCAAATCGTTTTCCGGTCATTCCGGGGCGGCGCGGGGGCTGATCATTAATACCAGCCTCTACGGGTTTAATCGGGATAACAGTGGCTGCAGCTCCTACGCCAAGTAGGTTCTTTAAAAAGCCACGTTTCCCCGGTTGAAGTTGTTCTGTTTTTACCGTTTTTCTCATAGTTCTACCTTTGGAAAGCAGAATGAAACGATGTGTGTGTAGCGTCTTCGTTTCGGGTTTTCATTTAAGTTTCAGCTATAAGCTTATACATAAAAACCCTAATGGCCCTTGATACTTGTCAAGAGCTGATTAGACATTGGGCAAATAATCCGTTATAGTCCCTTTCGTCATTGGGGAGTAGCCGCTCTACAACAGATTTGTATAGAGGCTAACGTCAACATACTTGATCCCAACTGGATCATGGCGTTAGCAGCACCCTGCCTGGCAAGACCTTTGACCGTATCGTTTCCATGTTGGCCGGGGAAACGATACGGTCAATCGTCTACAAACCGGCCAGGAGATGATTCAAATGGAAGCCCTACTCGTTTCCACCGGTATTGTGGCATTGGCTGAAATCGGTGATAAAACCCAACTTCTCGCTTTTATTTTGGCAGCGCGTTTCCGACGCCCTTTGCCCATCATTCTTGGAATTTTAGTTGCTACACTCGCTAACCATGCGTTAGCTGGCGCTCTTGGGGCGTGGCTACCTGGTTTATTTGAGCCAACGACTTTGGCTTGGATTTTAGGGATAGGTTTTATCCTGATGGCGGGTTGGATGCTTATACCCGATCAATTTGACGAAGAAGACGCTCAGTTAGCTCGTTTTGGTGTGTTTACTACGACCTTGCTAGCGTTTTTTGTAGCAGAGATGGGAGATAAAACCCAAATTGCTACCGTAGCCTTAGCGGCACAGTTTCAATCTTTTGCTCAAGTTGTTATTGGTACGACGTTGGGCATGATGATTGCGAATGTTCCAGCCGTTGTGCTGGGCGATCGTATATCAGGCGCCATTCCTGTACGACTTGTACATGCAATTGCCGCTCTGATTTTTGCTGTGTTAGGGGTATTGGCTTTAGGGCGTGCCATCGGTTGGTGGTAATCCAAAATAGCTCAAACTCCTATAAAACGCAGCGATTCGTGGCGTATTTGCCGCTATCTTATTGTTTTGATGTCATAAGCATATATGCCAAGCATATATTGCTGTATGATGCTACGTTTTTCGTGAAGTCATCGTCTAACTTCGGTTAACAACTGGCTTCGGGCTTTTTTCAGCCCCATCCCGGGGCTGGGATCCTTTAACCAAGGAGCGCTGTTCCTATGCAAGGCCTGCACCTTACCGCAGATTTATACCAATGCACCGGTGACACTTCCATCTTTGTGGATGAAAATGCATTGGCCGCTCTCTGTCGTTCTGAGACAGAGCGTTCGGGGCTCACGATTGTGGGCGAAAAATGGGTAACGTTTCCTGAATACCAAGGTGAACCCGGTGGTGTTACAGGGGCGATTTTATTAGCCGAATCTCACTTAGCCATTCATACTTGGCCTGAACGTGGGGGCGTCACTCTAGACGTTTACGTTTGTAATTTTACCGATGACAATTCTGGCAAAGCTCAGCAATTGCTTGATGGCATTATTGCAGCGTTTAAACCCACGCAGTTGCAACGTAACCAGTTGATTCGTGGTGATCATGACGCGCCAAGCGAAGCGGAATTGCTTTGGGAAAATCTTAATCCTAATAGCGTATATGGGTTCCGCTTTAAACGCCGTCTATTATCCAAGCAGACTAAATTCCAGCATTTGGAATTGCTCGAGTCAGAGGATATGGGCGTCACATTGCGCTTGGATGGCTGCTTAATGACCGCAGAAAAAGAGGAGTTCTTCTACCATGAGAGCCTCGTACATCCTGCTACAGTCGCTCATCCTAATCCGCGTCATGCCTTAATTTTAGGCGGTGGGGATGGCGGAGCGCTTGAGGAGCTGCTTAAGCACAGCACCATTGAGTCCGCTACGTTAGTAGATTTGGATGAAGAGGTGATTGCAGTAGCTAAAGCGCATTTACAAGCCATTAACCATGGTTCGTTGGATAATCCACGAGCGCGTGTACTCGTGGGTGATGGGGCTCAGTTTGTCAAACAAACCCAAGACAAATTTGATATTGTTTTATTGGATTTGACAGACCCTGAAACGCCTGCTGGTCCGCTGTATACTAAAGCTTTTTTTGAGGATTGTCGCCAAGTGCTTGCTGAAGGCGGAGCCATGGTGATTCATCTGGGCGCACCATTTTATGAGCCAGAGCAGATTACGCGTTTGAGCACAGAGTTGCAGTCTGTGTTTAAACATGTCAGTGCCTATGGTTTACATATTCCTTTATATGGTGCTTATTGGGCGATGGCGGTGGTGTCAGATCAATTACAGCCAGCGCAGCTAAGTAGTGCAGAGGTTGAAAAGCGTTTAACCGAGCGTGGTGTGGATGCATTGCAATATTACAACCCTGCTGTGCATGGGGCGTTATTTGCACTGCCTACGTATTACCAAAAACTGTTGCCTTAATACGCTCTCTTTGTTTAAAGCCCACGGTACATACCGTGGGCTTTTTTTATGTGCTGTGCTGCTCAAGCAAAAGGGTTAGGTTTTGTGTGATGCTGGCGGTGTGCCAAGATCTCGATATAGAGTTGTTGATAGTGTTGGGCAATTTGTGGCCAGCTAAATGTGAGCGCCAGCTGTTGTCCATTTCTGGCTAAGTCTTGTCGTAAGTCAGAGTTTTGTGTCACTTGTTGTAGTGCTTGTGCTAAAGCATGGGCATCCGTGGGGTCTTCTAATACCCACGCCTGGTACAGGTGTCGTACATGATGGGCGAAGCCACAGTACTTGGCTTGGCTGAGAATCACTGGTAGCCCATAACTCATTGCCTCTAGGGGAGCCATACCAAAACTATCGTTTAAGGTTGGGTGTACACAAAGATCGGCCGCCTCGTAGTAAGGGTGGATGGACTCAGTCTGCTCAACAAACTGTACACGGGCTTGGAGCTCAGGTGAGAGCTGTGTTATATAACTTTCAATAAAGGCTAGAGGGGGGCCAACTACTAAAAGTTTC
>NZ_JASLIX010000010.1:0-11728 GCF_030152715.1 Paenalcaligenes sp. | reverse complement strand
TCGCTGGTTGCGCTGGAGCTTTCCCAAAGCCGTGCTAGCTCGACTTGCATTTGTACTACAGTAGAAAGCTTACCGTCTTCATTTAAGACTTTTTGCAGTTGGGCGCGCTGCTCTTCGTCTAAGACCTCATCCCCACGCCCGATCCAGTCTTTACAACGCTTAAGCAAAGAAAGCTGACTATGATCGTCTTTGTGTTTTAAGCGAGCAATTTCCTCGGATGCCGCTTGACGAATGACATCTGCATAACGCGCTAAGATTTCATAGCGGTGAGTAATAACGCCCTGCAAAGTATCCAAATTGATATCGGCGGTTGCCGCTTTGCTTACTGGCTCTAGGCGTAATTTCGGAGCAACCTTTTTGACCGTAGCAAGTTTAAAAAAGCGCAAAATGCTGATATATACCCAACCCAAATCAAATTCGTACCACTTGCTGGAGAATTTAGCAGAGGTCCCATAGGCATGATGGTTATTGTGGAGTTCTTCGCCCCCAATAATGATGCCGATAGGAAATACGTTAGTGCTTGTGTCAGGGCTAGCGAAATTACGGTAGCCAATTGCATGACCTACTCCATTAACTACCCCAGCCGCCCAGAAGGGAATCCAAGCCATCTGTACCGCCCAAACCGCCAAACCAACTAGGCCAAATAAAGCCAGGTCAATGCCAAGCATAATTAAAATGCCAAGCAAGTTATGTTTGGAGTAAAGATTACGCTCTAACCAATCATCGGGCGTGCCATGACCGAATCGTTTCAGGGTTTCCTCGTTTTTCGCTTCCTCTCGGTAGAGTTCAGCGCCACGGAAAAACACCATACCTAAACCAAAAACCACAGGTGAATGCGGATCGCCCTCGCGCTCGCAGCGGGCATGGTGTTTACGGTGAATGGCAACCCACTCTTTGGTGATCATGCCGGTTGTTAGCCATAACCAGAAGCGAAAAAAGTGCATGACGGCAGGATGTAAATCCAAGCCCCGGTGTGCCTGACTACGGTGTAAAAACAACGTAACGGAAATAATAGTGACGTGCGTAACAGCCAAAGTGAACAAAACAATTTGCCACCATGACCATTGCATTAGCCCGCCAGCGAGAAAATTAAGTATATTTTGCATAGACCTAGTACAAGTGATCCATGTGAATTACAACAGGGAGGAATCAAAGTTTTAGTTTAGCCAGCTTGAGTCATAAAGTGACTTGAGCCATATCAAGACGATTCCACTTTACGTTGTAATACGGCCGCAAAAAAACCATCGGTATGATGATAATCTGGGCGCAGTTCCAAAAAAGGTCCTGATAAATGTAGATCAGGACTACGTGTGGCTATTATAGGATTAACATCCATAAGCTCAAAGTGGGGGTGTTGTGCCAAAAACCAAGAGACCTGCTCCTGATTCTCTGCTTTTAACAAACTACACGTAGCATAAACCAAACGACCGCCGGGTGCGACACATTTTGCAGCCCGTTGCAAAATTTCACGCTGCACCTGTACATAATGCGCAATACTTTGCTCATGATTGCGCCATTTTAGGTCAGGATTACGTCGTAAAGTCCCTGTCCCACTACACGGTGCATCCACCAATACTCGTTGTGCTTTGCCTTGCAAGCGTTTCACTCGCGCATCATTGCTTTCATTAATCACCACAGGAACGACGTTTGACAACCCACTGCGTGCAAACCGTGGCTTTGCTCGCGCTAAGCGTGCCGCAGACGTATCAAATGCATAGAGACGCCCCGTTGAACGCATCAACGCGCCAATCAACAACGTTTTTCCTCCCGCCCCAGCACAAAAATCGATGATCATTTCGCCCCGTTTGGGCGCTACTAATGCCGCTAAGAGCTGACTACCCTCGTCTTGAACCTCGATTTCCCCTTTTTCGAACTGTGGCCAGTTTGCCAAATAAGGACGACCTGCCAAACGAATACCCCAAGGCGAGTAAGAGGTTGGCTGCGGATCAAAACGCGCTGTATCACCGTGTTGTAATTGTGCTAACACCGTTTGGCGATCCGTTTTTAATGGGTTTACACGTAAATCCAGTGGGGCCTCGGTGTTTAAAGCCTGCGCCAACGATTCCGCATCTGCTAAAGAGGCTATCTGACTAGCTAGCCAATCAGGCAAGCTATAACGCTGCGCAAAAGACATTGGCATCGTATCAAGTGTACGCACATGCTCAAGCCAGAGCTTCTGCTCCGCATCCAGCGCAGGGGCTAAGTCTTTTTGCCATGTGTTCCCTAGACCTAAAATCGCCAACCGGCGTGTCACCGAACCGGTCCCGCTTTCCGCCAAATAACGATAACGGCGCAAATGACGCAAAACATCAAAAACGGCATTAGTGACTTCAGAACGGTCACGTGCGCCCATATGCTTTTGCTTTCTCATCCATTGCGATAACGCCTGATCAGCGGGGTGCTCCCATTGTAGGATCTGGCCTAAGACCTCGGTGACCTGATCAATACGCCGCTGTTCCATAGACACAGGCGCTTGATGTGCAGATCGTTTCGAAAACGTGTTTTTTTTACGAGTTGGACGTTGTGTTGTCATAGTTTTATTTAAAAGTTAAGCCACAAAGGCACGATGTGGCTGATCAGAAACCTGAACCCGTCCATTAGGTAATAATCGAACGCGACCCTCAGCTAGCCACTGTACTACTTGGTTATAAACATGGTGCTCTATAGGTAACAACCGCTCAGCCAAGCGCTCTGCCGTGTCATCATGGTGTACAGGCACAATCCCTTGGGCGATAATAGGCCCATGGTCTAACACTGGAGTCACAAAATGCACGGTGCAACCATGCCATTGTAACTCAGCATCAATGGCTTGCTGATGCGTATGCAACCCCGGAAACAAAGGCAACAAAGAAGGATGGATGTTAATCAAACGTCCTTCAAACTGCTGTACGAACTCTGGCGTTAAAATCCGCATAAACCCAGCAAGTAATACATAGTCAGGTTCATACTGATGAATGACCTGCGCCAGTTTTTTATCAAATTGCTGGCGGTCAGCAAACCGTTTATGCTCTACAATTTCAGTCACAAGGCCTTGGTCTTTAGCCCACTGGATGCCCTGAGCATCGGCCTTATTGGCGATCACCGCTACCACTTCCGCAGGAAGCGGTTTGCTTTTTATCGTCTCTACTATGGATTGCATATTCGAACCACGCCCTGATATTAAAATAACCAGGCGGCATTTTTTATTCGATTCCGTCAATTTTTTGCTCCAACGTATTCAAGACAAGAGTCAACTTGCCCGTGAAATCTACCTTTACTATTTATCGCTCTTTACCGCGCTTTGACACTCAGGCGGCGAGTGCCGTTACCATCGGCAACTTTGATGGGGTTCACCTGGGTCACCAAGCCATTTTGCAACGTTTACGACAAGAGGCTGCCGCGCGCCAACTGCTATCAACCGTGGTGACTTTTAGCCCACATCCGCGCGCCTATTTTGCCGAGCGAGCGAATCGCCCTGAATTGTACCCTGCCCAGATCAATCCCCTAAGAGATAAATTACAAGCTCTTGCTCATCACGGGGCACAACAAATTGTCTTACAACGCTTTAACCAAGATTTTGCTTCATTACCGGCCGAGGTATTTGTACATGAGCTTTTAGTACAGGGTCTAAATACCAAGTGGCTGCTGGTGGGTAAAGACTTCAAATTCGGGCATCAGCGCCAAGGTGATATTGAGCTATTGCGAAAGGCCGGTGCCCTGTATGGTTTTCAAGTAGAAACGATAGATGATGTGCCCTCGCCCGAGGGGCAGCGCATCTCAAGCTCCAGCATACGCACCGCACTAGCCAAAGGACAATTAGAACGTGTAAAGCAGTCTTTGGGCCACCCTTTCCGTATCAGTGGGCATGTGGTGCATGGACAAAAACTGGGGCGTACGATTGGTTATCCCACGCTTAATATCCCAGTACCAGCACGTTGCGCTGCCCGTTCTGGTGTATATATAGTAAAGTTATACGGTTTAGGCGAACAGCCTTTACCTGGTATTGCTAGTTTAGGCGTACGCCCTACCGTCATGGACGCGGGTAAGCTGTTGCTAGAAGTACATATTTTAGACCGTGTTGTAAACGCTTACGGTAAACTAGTAAAAGTTGAGTTTCTACAGTTTGTACGAAACGAAGAAAAATTCCCTGATCTACAGACAATGATGGCTGCTATCGACAACGATGCTAGCAGCGCTCGTGAGTATTTTGCCTCCCATGGACTATAAAAACACTTTAAACCTACCCGAATCCCCTTTTCCAATGCGTGGTAACTTAGCCAAACGCGAACCCACTTGGGTGAAAGAATGGCAAGAAAAAAAGGTATATGCCGCTATCCGCGCCGCCAGTAAAGGCCGCCCAAAATTTGTTTTGCATGATGGCCCTCCCTATGCCAACGGCTCCATTCATATTGGCCATGCGGTCAACAAAGTACTCAAAGACATTATCGTAAAAAGCCGTAATATGGCTGGTTACGACGCACAGTATGTGCCGGGCTGGGATTGTCATGGGATGCCCATTGAAGTCCAAATCGAAAAACTCTACGGTAAAAACCTTCCCGTCAAAGAGGTCCAAGCCAAAGCCCGTGCGTATGCTGCAGAACAAATCAATAGTCAGCGTGAGGACTTTATCCGTTTGGGTGTACTTGGCGAATGGGATAACCCCTATCTCACCATGAACTACAGCAACGAAGCCGATGAACTGCGTGTGCTGGGTCGCATCATGGAAAAAGGCTTTGTTTTCCGCGGTCTCAAACCCGTTAATTGGTGTTTTGACTGTAGATCGGCTTTAGCCGAAGCCGAAGTGGAGTACGCCGATCGTACTGATCCCTCCATTCACGTCGCTTTTCCTTTTGCCGAAAAAGAAAAAATCGCAGCCGCTTTTGGGCTCGATCAAGTTGAGGATGGCGCTATTGTTATCTGGACCACAACTCCTTGGACAATCCCAGCTAACCAAGCGCTCAATATCCACCCCGAGTTCGACTATGCCTTAGTTCGTTTAGCTCAACCCCGCGCTACTGGCACGATGCTCATTCTGGCCAAAGACCTCGTAGAAAAATGCCTAGAGGAATGGGGCGTAAGCGGAGAAATAGTGGCTAGTACCGCTGGAGCAAACTTAGAGCTCATTCACTTCCACCATCCTCTCGCCCAAGCTGATGCTGGCTATGATCGCGTCGCGCCCGTTTATCTGGCTGACTATGTAACCCTTGACTCGGGTACTGGTGTTGTACACTCTGCACCGGCTTATGGGGTAGAAGACTTCATGTCTTGCAAAGCCCATGGCTTAATCGACGATGAGATGCTAACCCCAGTAATGGCTAATGGTGTTTACGCTGATAGCCTTCCCTTATTTGGGGGACAGTTCATCTTTAAAGCCAACCCCCATATTGTGCAAGCCCTCGATGAAGCAGGCACATTATTAAAAGTAGAAAATCACCAGCATAGCTATATGCACTGCTGGCGCCACAAAACGCCCATTATCTATCGTGCTACCAGCCAGTGGTTTGCCGGTATGGATGTAGAAAACAGCACAGGGCGCACTCTGCGTGACATGGCACTCGAAGCCGTGGAAAACACAGCTTTTTACCCTTCTTGGGGTCGGGCTCGCTTACACGCCATGATTGCCAACCGCCCCGACTGGACCCTATCGCGTCAACGACAATGGGGGGTTCCGATGGCGTTTTTTGTACATAAAGAAACCGGTGAGCTACACCCGCGTACTCCTGAGCTCATTGAGCTCGTGGCCCAACGTATTGAAAAAGAGGGCTTAGAGGCTTGGCAAAACATCGAGCCGGCGGACTTATTAGGCGACGAAGCCGACCAATACGAAAAAAACACAGACACTCTCGATGTGTGGTTTGACTCAGGCACGACGCATGCTACGGTACTTGGTGGGCATAATGACCCCCAAATCAAAGGTTCCCATGCGGATGAACTGACCTGGCCGGCGGACTTATACCTAGAAGGCTCAGACCAGCACCGTGGTTGGTTCCACTCCTCTTTACTCACTGGCTGCATGATGTACGGCCGGGCCCCCTACAAAGCGCTACTTACCCATGGTTTTGTCGTTGATGGCAAAGGCCGCAAAATGAGTAAGTCGGTGGGCAACGTCATGGTTCCCCAGGAAATCGCAGACACCTTAGGTGCGGAAATTTTGCGCTTATGGACAGCTGCCACAGACTACTCGGGTGAGCTTTCTATTTCTGACGAAATTCTCAAACGTGTCGTCGAGGCCTATCGTCGTATTCGCAATACCCTAAAATTCCTTTTAGGCAATATTGTCGACTTTGACATAGAAAAAGATGGGATTGCTATTGACCGTTTATTAGACATCGATCGATATGCTTTAGGCATGACTGCTCAAATGCAAGCACAGGCGTTAAAGCATTACGAGGTCTACGAGTTCCACCCCATTGTGGCGCGTTTACAAACTTTCTGCTCAGAAGACTTAGGTGCGTTTTATTTAGATATCCTCAAAGACCGTCTCTATACTACCCAACCTAACAGCTATGCCCGCCGCTCTGCGCAAACGGCGCTCTATCACATCACCCACGCCCTTCTCAAGCTCATGGCGCCGATTCTATCGTTTACGGCAGAAGAGGCCTGGAAAGATATGCATGTGGGTAAAGAGCAACCGCTAACCATTTTCACCGAGCTTTTCCATGACATTCCATTGGCGCAAGACAATGCCTCACTGCAAGCACAATGGGATCGTATCCGCGATATCCGTGCTGAAGTCATGCGTCAAATCGAAGCCGTGCGCAGTGCTGGGCAAATTGGGTCCTCCTTGGCAGCTGAGGTCGACATTTACGCCAATGGCGAAGACTATGCCCTATTGTCGCAGCTCGCTGACGATCTACGCTTTGTCTTGCTTGTATCACGTGCCACAGTACATAATGGCGACAGCTTGCGTATCGAGGTCACACCTACCACTGCACAAAAATGTGACCGTTGCTGGCACCACAGCAATGATGTGGGGCAAAGTACACAGCATCCCACTTTATGTGGGCGCTGCGTGACAAACCTAGAAGGTCCAGGCGAAGTCCGTGAGCACGCTTAAGCCCTCTTCCGCCCCCAAAGCCCCAACCCCCCGTTGGGGCTTTATCGCTTGGCTTTTTATTGCCTTAGCTATTATCGTGGTTGATCAGCTGAGCAAATACTATTTTGACAGCCAACTGAACTATGCTGAGCGTTGGACCGTGCTCCCCTTTTTTGACTTCACTCTGCTTTACAACCCCGGAGCGGCTTTTAGCTTTTTAGCCGATGGGGCCGGCTGGCAGCGCTGGTTCTTTACAGGGGTAGCCTTTGTTGCCACCGTACTGATCATACAGATGTTACGCAAACAGCCACATCAAACACGATTTTGTCTAGCACTCAGCCTGATTTTAGGGGGAGCTTTAGGCAATGTCATTGATCGCCTCTGGCATGCTCACGTTATCGATTTTCTTTTATTTTATTGGCGCGATTGGTATTTTCCCGCTTTTAATGTGGCTGACATCGCTATCACCTGTGGCGCCATTTTGTTAATACTTGACGAGCTCATTCGTTTGCGTCAGCAGAAAAAAGCAAAGGAATCCCATGCAAGCCTTAGCAAATAAACGCATTATTCTCGGCTTAACGGGCGGCATCGCCTGTTATAAAAGCGCAGAGTTTTTACGTCGCGCCCAAGATCAAGGCGCCACCTTTGACGTAGTAATGACAGCCGGCGCTCAGCAGTTTATTACGCCAATGACTTTTCAAGCCTTATCAGGGCGCCCCGTCCACACGGATTTATGGGATAATCGCAGCGCAGATAATATGGCTCACATCCATCTTAGCCGTGACGCCGATGCCATATTGATTGCCCCTGCCAGCACAAATTTTATTGCTCGCTTAGCGCAAGGCTTAGCGGATGATCTGCTCAGCACCCTTTGTGTAGCCCGCGGTGACTGCCCTCTTATTATTGCTCCAGCAATGAATAAGGAAATGTGGGCTCACCCCGCCACGCAACGCAATATTGCCCAGCTCAAAGCCGATGGCGTGCATGTGATTGGGCCTGGCTCAGGGGATCAAGCATGTGGCGAAATTGGCGATGGACGTATGCTAGAGCCGATGCAGATCTTGGCAGAGCTGATCGCTTTTTTCCAACCTAAATCACTGGCTGGTAAGCGCGTGCTTATTACCGCAGGTCCTACCGCTGAACCCATTGACCCGATTCGTACGATTACTAACCGCTCTTCAGGAAAAATGGGCTATGCAATTGCCGAGGCCGCTTATCAAGCCGGCGCCGAAGTCCATTTAGTCTCTGGCCCGGTTCGCCTAGAGGCTCCCTATGGCACCAAACGACAATGGGTGCAAAGCGCACGTGAAATGCATGCGACCGTCATGAGTCTAGCACCCAATATGGATGTCTTCATTAGTGTGGCGGCAGTGGCAGACTGGTACGTCACCAATGCAAGCCAGCATAAAATCAAAAAAAATGCTGAACAAAACGCCCCTATGCTAGAGTTTGCTCCCAATCCAGATATTTTGGCCGATGTTGCTGCCTTACCTCAAGCTCAACGCCCTTTTTGCGTAGGGTTTGCCGCTGAAACAGAAAAGCTTATCGAGCATGCTCAAGCCAAACGTTTACGCAAAGGCGTACCCTTATTAGTGGGCAACTTAGCCCAACAGGCTATGGATGCCGATGATACGCAACTGATGATTTTTGATGAGTCTGGACATCAACAATGGCCAGCCCAAAGCAAACAAAAGGCTGCCCAACAACTCGTCCAACATATTGCCCGCTACTTATAATCTGTTCCTCTTTCTCTATGAAAAGCATTGCTATTAAAATTTTAGATCAACGCGTTACCACCCTACCCGAATACGCCACCCCTGGCTCAGCAGGCTTAGATTTACGCGCTTGTATTGATGCTCCCCTTACACTGGAGCCAGGGCAAACCCAATTCATCCCCACGGGGATTGCGATGCATATCGGGGACCCCAACTATGCAGCCATGATTCTTCCCCGATCTGGCTTGGGCCATAAACACGGTATTGTATTAGGCAACTTAGTGGGATTAATCGATTCCGATTATCAGGGTCCACTTATGGTATCTATGTGGAATCGTGGTGATGCGCCTTTTGTGATTGAACCGATGGAGCGCATTGCGCAAATGGTTATTGTTCCTGTGATGCAACCCCGCTTCCATATCGTCGAATCGTTTGAGAGCGAATCCGAGCGCGGCACCGGCGGTTTTGGTAGCACGGGAACCAATTAAAATCACTCTACTTTGCAAAAAACCCCAGCGTTAAGCTGGGGTTTTTGTCTTTGGCTAATCGATAAGCTCTGCTTCAGGATGTTGCGGGGTGGGCTGTTGACTACTGTCATAGCCAGAATCCTTATCATCAAATACCAAAATCACTTGGTCTTCTTGATCTAAATCCACTGTTACCACGCCCCCATTCGTTAAGCGACCAAATAAAAGCTCATCGGCCAAAGCACGTCGGATGGTGTCTTGAATCAAGCGGTGCATTGGTCTCGCCCCCATTAATGGGTCAAAACCTTTATTGGCTAGATAATCCCGCACTGCATCCGTAAAGCTAATTTCCACCCGCTTTTCATGAAGCTGCTGCTCAAGTTGCAGTAGGAATTTATCCACTACCCGTAGGATGACATCCCGAGACAGCGGAGCAAACGGAATAATGGCATCCAAACGGTTACGGAACTCGGGGGTAAACAAGCGTTTAATTGCCTGCATTTCGTCACCGGACTCGCGCTTATTCGCAAAACCAATCGTATTTTTGCTAAGCGCCTCGGCTCCGGCATTAGTGGTCATGATAATAATCACATTGCGGAAATCTGCTTTACGCCCATTATTATCTGTTAACGTGCCATGATCCATGACCTGAAGCAAGATGTTATACACATCTGGGTGTGCTTTTTCGATCTCGTCTAATAACAAAACACAATGCGGGTGTTTGGTAACGGCTTCAGTCAATAAGCCCCCTTGATCAAAACCCACATAGCCTGGAGGCGCCCCAATCAAACGGGAAACGGTATGGCGCTCCATGTACTCTGACATATCAAAGCGCAAAAGCTCAATCCCCAACACATATGCCAGCTGACGAGCCACCTCGGTCTTACCCACACCTGTAGGCCCTGAAAAGAGGAAAGAACCAATAGGCTTATCTGGACGCCCCAACCCTGAGCGCGCCATCTTAATCGATGCGGCCAGAGCCTCGATGGCTTTAGCTTGACCAAAAACTACGGTATTCAGATCACGCTCTAACGTAGCTAGCTTATTGCGATCATCAGTGGAGACATTTTGAGGTGGGATCCGAGCAATTTGTGCCACCACTGCTTGAATATCGGTTTTGCTGATTGTTTTTTTCTGGCGAGATGGGGGTAGCAAACGTTGCGCTGCTCCCGCCTCGTCAATCACATCAATGGCTTTATCAGGCAAAAAGCGATCGCTAATATGGCGTGCAGCCAGCTCAGCAGCAGCACTTAGTGCTGACTGGGTATAGCGCACACCATGATGCTTTTCAAAATAAGGCTTTAAACCGCGCAAGATTTGAACGGTTTCCTCTACGGTAGGCTCCACCACATCCACTTTTTGAAAGCGGCGTGATAGCGCATGGTCTTTTTCAAATATGCCACGATATTCTGTATACGTCGTGGCTCCCATGCATTTAAGCTGCCCTGAGGATAAAGCCGGTTTAAGTAAATTAGAGGCATCAAGCGCGCCCCCCGAAGCGGAACCTGCACCAATCAAGGTGTGAATCTCATCAATGAACAGCACTGAGCCTTGGTGTTTGTTTAAGTCGGCCAACACCGCTTTTAAACGTTGCTCAAAATCGCCTCGATATTTAGTACCCGCGAGCAAAGCCCCCATATCCAGCGCATACACCACAGTGTCAGCCAAGACATCGGGCACTTGCTTATTAACGATACGTAAAGCCAAGCCCTCGGCAATCGCCGTTTTACCGACGCCCGCCTCGCCCACAAGCAAAGGGTTATTTTTGCGGCGACGGCATAAAACCTGAATTACACGCTCAATTTCTTTATCACGACCAATTAAGGGGTCAATACGCCCCTGCTGCGCCATGTGATTTAAGTTTGAGGTGTAGAGATCAAGGGGCGATTTTTGCTCTGCACTACCCGCTTGAGAACGTGACTGCGGTTGGGATGCCCCCCCTGCAGTGCCATCCTCTGGCTGCTGAGCCATGGGCTGATGAGAATTATTCTTTGCAATCCCATGTGAAAGGTAATTCACCATATCCAAACGGGTAATGCCCTGTTGATGCAAATAATAAATCGCATGCGAGTCTTTTTCGCCATACATAGCTACTAGCACATGAGCCCCAGTGACCTCTGTTTTCGTAGTGGAGCTGGAAGACACATGCATAATGGCGCGCTGAATCACACGCTGAAAGCCTAATGTGGGCTGAGTGTCGACTTCGTCTTTGCCCTCGACAATAGGCGTATTATCCGCAATATATTTACGTAAATGTTGACGTAATGCGGGAATATCGGCAGCACAAGCGCGAAGCACATCAACCGCTGCCGCATTATCTAGCAAGGACAACAGCAAGTGCTCTACCGTGATAAATTCATGGCGCGCAGCACGGGCCTCGACAAAGGCCATGTGCAGACTGACTTCTAATTCTTCGGAGATCATGTATCCTCCTTCACGGTAAACATAATTTCATATCTCTATCATAGAGCCTATTTAGAATCTTTAAAGGGTTTTTCATAAAAAAACCCACATCTATTAGGGCTATTTAG